>JAQTXO010000419.1 GCA_028688765.1 Acidiphilium sp.
CGCCGAGCGCTTCACCATCGCGGTCGTGGCCGCCGGCGCGGAGGACGATGGCGACGCCGCCGTTGCCGCGATCAGTGCCGGGGCGCGGGACTATCTGCCGCTGCCGCCCGATGCCGAACTGATCGCCGCCATGCTCGCCGCCGTCTCGCTCGATCGCCCGCCCGCCCTCGTGGCGCGCGACCCGGCAATGACCGCCCTGCTCGCGCGGGCCGAACAGGTCGCGCAATCGACCGCCTCGATCCTGATCACCGGCGAGAGCGGTACCGGCAAGGAAGTGCTCGCCCGGTTCATCCACCAGGCCTCGCGCCGGGCGCGCGGCCCGTTCATCGCGCTCAACTGTGCGGCGATTCCCGAATCACTGCTCGAATCCGAATTGTTCGGCCATGAGAAAGGCGCGTTCTCGGGAGCCATCGCGCGGCGGACGGGCAAGTTCGAGGCCGCGCATCAGGGCACGCTGCTGCTCGATGAACTGGCCGAAATGGATATCCGCCTCCAGGCGAAACTGCTGCGCGCCCTGCAGGAGCGCGTGATCGACCGGGTGGGCGGCGAGCGTCCCGTCCCGGTCGACGTCCGCATCCTCGCCGCGACCAACCGCGATCTGCTTCGCGCGGTCGATGCCGGCACGTTCCGCGAGGATCTGTATTTCCGGCTGAACGTCGTTACATTGCAAATCCCCGCCCTGCGCGACCGGCCCGGCGACATAGCACCGCTCGCGCGGCACTTCGTCGATCATTTCGCGCGTCTCAACGAGGTGGGCCCGAAACACCTCACCGAGGGTGCGATCGCGCGGCTGATCGAGCAACCCTGGCGCGGCAACGTCCGCGAACTCGAAAACGCGATGCACCGCGCTGTCCTGCTCACGTCGGGCTGCGCGATCGGCGCCGAGGATATCGGCGCGCTCACGCGACAGGGCCACACCGCTGTCAGCCCGAACGCAGCGGAGAGCCCGATGCCCGATGCGCGGATCGGCTCGCTGGTAGGGCAACGGATGGTCGATGTCGAACAGCGGTTGATTCTCGAAACGCTCCACCATTGTCTCGGCAACCGCACCCATGCCGCGACCATCCTCGGCATCTCGATCCGCGCCCTGCGCAACAAGCTGCGCGACTACGCCGCCCATGGCGCGGCGATCCCGGCCCCGCATAACGGCGTCGCGGCATGAGTGCCAGCATCAGCCGCGACACCGTGATGGCGCAGATGAAGCGGTTCCGGCCGGGTTCGGATATCGGCCTCGCCTTTGCGGTGGTCTGCATCATCAACGGGCTGATCGTGCCGCTGCCGCCATTCCTGCTCGATGTCGGCCTGTCGCTTTCGTTCACCACCGCGATCCTCGTGCTGATGGTCGCCCTGTTCATCCGCAAGCCGGTCGATTTCACCAGTTTCCCCACCGTGCTGCTGCTCACCACCCTGCTGCGGCTGTCGCTCGATGTCGCCTCGACCCGGCAGATCCTGTCGCACGGCAGTGAAGGCGTCGATGCCGCCGGCCATGTCATCGCCGCGTTCGGCGGGTTCCTGATGGGCGGTGATCTGCTGATCGGGCTGATCGTGTTCGCGATCTTGCTCGTGGTCAATTTCATCGTGATCACCAAGGGCTCGACCCGCATCGCCGAGGTCGCGGCCCGCTTCACACTCGATGCAATCCCCGGCAAGCAGATGGCGATCGACGCGGAGATGAGCTCCGGCGCGATCAACGAAGCCACGGCCCGGCGCAAGCGCCACGAGCTCGAACAGGAAAGCGGGTTCTACGGCGCGATGGACGGTGCCGCCAAATTCGTGCGCGGCGATGCGATCGCGGCGCTGATCATCACCTCGATCAACATCGTCGGCGGGTTCGTGATCGGCGTGGTGCAGAAGGGGATGAGCATCCACGATGCCGCCTCGGCCTTCACCACGCTGTCGATCGGTGAGGGCCTGGTCTCGCAGATCCCTTCGCTGCTCGTTTCGGTGGCGGCAGGGATCGTGGTGACCAAGGGATCGGGCGAGGGCAGTGCCGATACCGCGCTGGTCGCCCAGCTCAGCCGCTCGCCCAAGCCGCTCGGCATCGTCGCGGCGGCAGCCCTCGCCCTCGCGCTGGTGCCCGGTCTGCCCTTCATACCGTTCGCGATGCTCGCCGGCCTTGCAGGCTGGGCCTCGTGGTACCGGTGGAACCATCCGCCGGCGGCCGAAACCCTGCCTGAGACGGCAGTGGAAGTCGCTGCCGAACCGCCGATCACCGATGCGCTGAAGATCGACCAGATCAGGCTCGAACTCGGCTACGGGCTGCTGGTGCTGGCCGGTGGCGACACGCCGCGCCTGACCGAGCAGATCAAATCCCTGCGCCGGGCGATCGCCGGCGAAATGGGCTTCATCCTCCCGGCGGTCCGCATTCAGGACAACATGCAGCTCGCCGCCGATTCCTATTCGATCCGGATCAAGGAGATCGAAGCGGGTTCGGGCAAGCTGCGCGCGACGCAGCTGCTCGCCATGACCGCGAACGGCGCGCTGCCGGACCTGCCGGGCGAGCGGACCACCGAACCTGCGTTCGGCCTGCCCGCGATCTGGATCGATCCGTCGGAGCGCGAGCAGGCGCGGGCGAAGGGCTGCACCGTGGTCGATCCCGCCAGCGTGCTCACCACCCACCTGACCGAAATCGTCAAGGACAACATGGCGGAAATGCTCTCGTTTGCCGAAACCCAGAAACTGCTCGACGAGTTGCCGCGCGAGCAGCAGCGCCTGGTGACCGAGCTGATCCCCAGCCAGCTGACGGTGGGCGGGGTGCAGCGGGTGTTGCAGTCGCTTCTCGCCGAACGGGTCTCGATCCGCGATCTGCCGACCATTCTTGAAGGAATCCACGAGGCGTGCGCGATGCAGACACGCGGCATCCCCGCGATCGCCGCCCATGTGCGGATGCGGATGGCCCGGCAGTTGACCGATGCGCATATCAGCCCGCGCGGCTATCTGCCGCTCGTGGTGGTCGGGCCGGAATGGGAGGCGGAGCTGAACGAGGCACTGGTCGGCCCGCCGGATCAGCGCCAGCTCGCCTTGCCGCCGGGACGGCTCTCGGACCTCATGCGCCGGATCACCCAGGTATTCGAACCGATCGCCGCCGAGGGCGAAACCCCCGTCCTGCTCACCAGCCCGGCGCTTCGGGCGCATCTGCGCGCCATCATCGAGCGGATGCAGCCCGCGACGCCGGTACTTGCCCAGACCGAAGTGTTTCCGCGTGCGCGGATCAGAACCCTTGGAGCCCTGTAGATGAAAATAAAGCTGATCCGCGCCGCCACGATGCGCGCGGCCCTGACCGAGGCCCACCGGCTGATGGGGCCGGATGCGCTGATCCTGGAGAGCCGGAAAGTCGGCGTCGGGATCGAGATCTCCGTCGCGGTCGATCCTGAGGAGACGCTCGATCATCGCGAGCAATGGCATGAGGCGCTCGCCTTCCACCGGGCGCCGACGGATCTGGCCGGGCGATTGCGGCGGGGGCCGCCCGGCCAGGCGGCCGCCGACCCGTTC
>JAQTXO010000420.1 GCA_028688765.1 Acidiphilium sp.
ATATCCTGCGGGTCTGCCCATACGCCGCCCGCTCACGGCGTCACGATCCGTGGCAGCCCGCGCCCGACCGGCCCGAGCACGATCACATGCCGATCCTCCACAGGCCGCCCGCCCGTCGCGCCCCGAGCGCCACTTCCATCGCCCCGCCACGCCGCCCGCACCAGCGCCGCATAGGGACCGCCGCGTGACGGATCAGCCGAATGATAGGCCGCAATCGCCGCCGGCCACGATCCCAGCCGCCGATGCAGCCGCACAAGGAAACCGGCGGCATACCCCGCATTGGTCACCGGATCGAACGCGTCCCGCAGGCTCGCGAACGCACCCGGATGATCTTCAAGATCGATCTGAAAACACCCGACATCCACCGCCCGCGCACCATCCGCCAGACTCACCCGCACGAAGCGCGCGGCATCCGCAGCGTTCGCAAACCAATGCCCGATCCCGTCGGCATCGACGGTAAACGGCCAGGCATGGCGGCGCGCCCGTAGCGGATCGCCCCGATCACGAAACGATCGCCCTGATTCCACCACCCCGATCGCATCGAGCATCCCCGGCGGCAGATCGCGCGCGACGGTTGCCGACCGCGCCGCCATCTCGCAGGCTCGATCCACCGTCACCGTGCCAGCGACCGCGCTGGTCCCAACAAAAAACCACAAGATCAACCCTATACTGAAAACTCCTCCTATCAGCCGCACAAAAATCCATCCTGTTCCCGCCGCGTGCCCCGATAATTCTGACTCCGGTTTAATCACCCGGTGATCTGCCCGTGGTTGTCTGACCCGAACATTATCCCCAACTCGTTACGGCAGGCTTAACCGCCGGGACCAAATCCCCGGCACCAATTCGGCTAAATATCAGCCGTCACGTATTTGGCGTGATCGCAGGAAGGACACCAAACATATGCGCAAGATTCTGATGACCGGCTCGGCCCTGATCATGATGAGCGGTCTGGCATTCGCCCAGACCCCCGCAGGCGGTCAGGCCCCCACCGCCGGAATGAACAGCACCGGCGTGACCGGCCAGATGCCGGGATCGACCAGCGGCAACATGGCGGCGGGCAACATGACCCCGTCCTCGCCCAACCCGAACACGGCGATGCCGGCCGAGCGCCAGAGCACCATGGGCAAGACCATGCACCACGGTGCCATGAATGGCGGCATGCACCACACCGCGATGCGGAACGGCATGAACCACCGCGGCATGATGAACCACGGCACGATCAGCCATTCGATGGGCGGCGGCATGCCGATGAACGCCTCGGCGGCCGAATACCTCCACATCGCCCAGCAGGCGGTGATGTCGCACAACAAAATGCGCGCCCATGACGCTCTCGGCCGCGCTGAAACCGATATGCTGACCAACTCCTACGTCCAGGGCTCGGTCAACGGCCCGATCAGCACCCCCGCCATCGCAGCGGTGCGCGGCGCACGCAAAGCGGTCGAAGGCGGCGATTACCATCACGCCTCCATGATGATCCATCGGGCCATGATGGAGATGCATCAGGGCATGATGGGCCGCCCCGGCATGCACAAACCCGGCATGGGTGCCTCGTCCGACATGGGCACGCCGGTCCCGGGCAATACCGGCATGGCGCCCGATGGCGGAGCCATGAATAATGGCGGCATGGATAATGGTGCCATGAACCACGGCGCCATGAATAACGGTGCGATGAACAACGGCTCGATGCCCGGCAGCGCGATGCAGGGCAAGAAAGACAGCACCATGCACAACCAGATGACCAATTCCACCGGTTCCTCGATGTAATCAGCCTCGCCTCACCGAAGGATCAGCGAAGGGGTGGCCGATGCCACCCCTTTTCGCATATGCGAGATCCGCTGCGCTGCCCTGCTCGCTTTTGCAACGCAAAACGTGTAGGAGGAGCGCGTTGAACCCCGAAAGATACGTAATGACCCAGAATATGCTGCGCAATGTCGCCATCATTGCCCACGTCGATCATGGCAAAACCACACTCGTCGACCAGTTGCTGAAGCAATCCGGCTCGTTCGGCGCCCACCAGCACGTCGCCGAACGCGCGCTCGACCGCAACGACCTCGAACGCGAGCGCGGCATCACGATTCTGGCCAAATGCACCGCCGTCCAGTGGGGCGACGTCCGGCTCAACATCGTCGACACCCCCGGCCACGCCGATTTCGGCGGCGAAGTCGAACGCATCCTCAACATGGTGGACGGCGTCGTGGTTCTGGTCGATGCCGCCGAAGGTGTCCTGCCGCAGACCAAATTCGTCGTCGGCAAGGCTCTCGCGCGCGGCCTCAAACCCATCGTCGTCGTCAATAAAATCGACCGTCCGGACGCACGGGCCGATGAAGTCCACAACGAGGTGTTCGACCTGTTCGCCGCCCTCGGCGCGAACGACGAACAGCTCGACTTCCCCATGCTCTACGCCTCGGGCCGTCAGGGCTGGGCCACCACCACGCTCGATGGCCCGCGCGAAACCCTCAAGCCGCTGTTCGACCTCATCGTCAGCCACGTCCCGGCCCCGAACCTGCCGGAAGATGCGCCCTTCGCCATGGTCGTCACCATCCTGGAGACCGATAATTTCCTCGGCCGCGTCCTCACCGGCCGCGTCGAGCAGGGCCGCGCCACCATCAACATGCCGGTCCGCGTCATCAGTTTCGATGGCCGCGCCGTCGAAACCGGCCGTCTGACCAAGCTGCTCGCCTTCCGCGGTCTCGACCGGGTTCCGGTCGATGAGGTCTCCGCCGGCGATATCATCGCGGTCGCCGGCCTCAAGGAAGCCACCGTGCCCGACACGATCGGCGGCATGGAAATCACCGCGGCCCTGCCCGCAACCCCGATCGACCCGCCGACCCTCGCAATGACGTTCCGCATCAACGATGGTCCTCTGGCCGGTCGCGAAGGCAAAAAAGTCACCTCGCGCCAGATCCGCGAACGCCTGTTCCGCGAGGCCGAAGGCAATGTCGCGATCAAAGTGACCGATTCGAACGAAACCGAAGCTTTCGAAGTCGCCGGTCGCGGCGAACTCCAGCTCGGCGTGCTGATCGAACAGATGCGCCGCGAAGGCTTCGAACTCACCATCGGCCGCCCCCGCGTCCTGACCCGCGAAAACGAGGCCGGCGAGCGTGAAGAGCCGATGGAGGAAGTCCTGATCGACGTCGACGAACCCTATGCCGGTATCGTCGTCGAGAAAATGAGCCGCCGCAAAGGCGAGCTTCAGGATATCCGCCCCTCCGGCGGCGGCAAGCAGCGCCTGACCTTCCACAGCCCGAGCCGCGGCCTGATCGGCTATCACGGTGAATTCCTGACCGACACGCGCGGCTCCGGCGTGATGAACCGCAACTTCCTCGGCTATGGTCCCTGGAAGGGCCCGCTCGAAGGCCGCCGCAACGGCGCGCTGATCAGCAATTCCGATGGGGAGAGCGTGCAATATTCGCTGTTCTCGCTGCAGGATCGCGGTACGCTCTTCATCGGGGCCGGCGAGAAAGTCTATCTCGGCATGATCCTCGGC
>JAQTXO010000421.1 GCA_028688765.1 Acidiphilium sp.
CGACTAGATCCGCACCGATAAACCAGTCCGCAATGGCACTTTCGGCCGGCGGCCTGACGAGATGTGCTCTCCTGCCAGGCGTTCGACGCGAACCGGGCGCGGAAAGCGGGCGCATGGAAGGTGGCACGGGAATTTCCTCAGGAATGCTGAGGGACCCGTTCATATCAGCCGCGTCCCTGCTCGACCAGTTCCAGCGCGGGCACACCGACGAGCGGTGCCAGTCTTTGTTGGATAGCGACGATGCCGGCCAGCGGACGCCACTGCACCGTCATGCTGACGATGCGCCCATCCTCACCGACAATCATATCATCGACCCCCGTGACCTGAGCCTCGCCGGCACGGATTCGAAGCATGATGGCCGCCCGGTTCTCCCCGGCGACGATCGCAGTGGTCTCGAATTCGTCGACCCCGGCCAGCAAAGCTTTCAAGACGCGGACAACCGCGTCCCTGCCCACGAACGGATCAGTGACGAACGGACTGCTGAGCGTGACGTTTGGGTCGAGATGCTCTCCCAGCGCTGCCGGCGCCCTGGCGTGCATCGCGTCGAGAAAGGGTTGGGCATGGATCATGTTCATGACAAAGCGCTCCTTGGAATGAACCGCAATATCGTCGGATTACGGCGCCGCTTGAAGCGCCACCCGTGTCCAGATAGTATTGACATCGTGTCCACACCGTCACCCCTGACGATGATCCAGCTGACGTGTTTCCTGGCCGTCGCCGAGACAGGGTCCTTCGCGGCGGCGGGACGCCGCCTCGGCATGACGACCTCCGGCGTGTCCAAGACGATCGGCAGGCTTGAGCAGACGAGGACGATCCGTCTGCTCAACCGTTCCACCCACGCCGTCTCGCTCACCGATGATGGCGAACGCCTGCTGCCGCTCGCGCGGGAGGCCGTGCGGGCTATAGAAAAGGCCGACGCGGCAATCATTGTTGCGTCGACGGATGGCGTCTCGGGTCGGGTACGCATCACCGCTCCGACGGCTGTCCTCACAACCTGCCTGGTGCCGCTTCTGCCGCAGTTCCAGGCGGCGTTGCCCCAGATCAAGCTCGACTTGCGCGGAAGCGACCGGATGGTCGATCTCGCGGACGAGGCTGTCGATCTGGCCATCCGCAGTGGGCCACTGGACGGTATTCCGGGCCATCGGGCGCAGATCTTGTGCGCGTTTCCCTGGGTCACCTGCGCCGCACCGGACTATCTCGCCCGCCGCGGTACCCCGTCGATACCCGACGATCTGGAGGGCCACGATCTCATCGGCTTCCGCAACCAGCGTACCGGCATTGTAGAGCCGTGGCGGTATGCGCACCCGCGAACAGGCGCGCCGAAACACGTCCGCGTCTCCGCTGGTCCCGCAGCGGTCCTGGACGATGCCTGCGCCGCCACCGCCGCCGCGATCGCGGGGATCGGGGTTATCTGGGCGCCAAGCTGGCTCGTTTCGGAACCACTTCGCGTCGGCGCACTGATGCCGCTGCTGCCCGCATGGGCTGGCAAACCCATGAGCATGTCCATCGTGCGGCGTGAAGGGCGCATCCCGGCGCGCACCAGGACGGTCATCGAATTCCTCAGGGCCCATCGCGCGGCCTTCGCATAGCCACCCGGGGGGACGCGACCCTTTGCCGAAGCAGGAGGCATGAGTTCAGGCGATGGCTTCCCCCGTCAGGCGCGCCCAGTTGCCATGAGCAAACCCGACCCTTTCGGGTTCTGAGAGACCACATTTTTCAAAAACGGGCTCGGTGTGCTGCCCCGCCTGTGGCGTGAGAAACGTATTGCGCTATTCTGACGTCCAGGGGAGCGGCCGTAAAGTTTTTGGTGGATTTGACCCCGCAAAAAAACGTGGTCCATGGGCCGTTGCGGACTTGCGAGTGGTGACGCCTTCGGGCGATCCCGATTAGGAAATTGATCTTTCTCCGTGGCCCAGCCCCTGCCTAGTTTTTCTATTAGGAGGGTATCAGTTATGGTCCAAACGAAGCGATCTCGCGGATTGCGAGACTTCTCCACCGTCAATCCCGAGGCAGCGGCGATTGATATCGGTGCCACCATCCATGTCGCGGCCGTCGGTCCAAGCCGGGACAAGGAGCCGGTTCGGACGTTCCGCACTTTTACCGATGATCTTCACCGACTGGCCGATTGGTTTGTGGGGTGTGGGATCAAGACGGTCGTTATGGAATCAACTGGTGTTTACTGGATTCCGATCTTCGAGATACTGGAACAGCGCGGACTCCAAGTGATGGTGGTCAACGCCCGGGACGCGAAACACGTGCCCGGCCGCAAGACCGATGTCAGCGACGCGCAATGGCTGCAACGTCTCCACGAATACGGTTTATTGCGAGCCAGCTTCCGGCCGCAGGCCGAAATTGCCAGTCTGCGTGCGTATCTTCGGCAGCGGGAACGGCTGCTGGATTATGCGGCGGCGCACATCCAGCACATGCAAAAGGCGCTGACGCAGATGAATCTGCAACTGCATCATGTCGTCTCCGACATCACCGGCGTTACGGGCATGTCGATAATTCGGGCGATCGTTGGGGGCGAACGCGATCCCGCTGTTCTGGTCACTCATCGCGAACGGGGATGCCATGCGTCAGTGGAGACGATGTGTCAGGCACTTGTTGGGAACTACCGGGAAGAGCACGTCTTCGCACTGACCCAGGCGCTCGAACTCTATGACGCTTACCAAACAAAAGTATCGGACTGCGACAAGCAAATTCAGGTGGTGCTGGCACGCCTGAAGCAGGCTGCCTCACCACCAGCACGAAAACTGCCGCCCGTTCGGTGTCGGACGCGCCAGCCCAACGCGCTTGGATTTGACGTGCGTGCGGCACTGCATGCGATTCTGGGTGTCGATCTCACCCAGATCAACGGTCTGGGGCCATATCTAGCGCTGAAGTTGGTGGGAGAGTGCGGAACCAACCTGACGGCGTGGCCGAGTGCGAAGCATTTTACGTCATGGCTGGCGCTCGCGCCCCACAATAAAATCTCCGGAGGCAAGGTTCTGTCGTCGAAGACACGACGTACCAGCAATCGCGCGGCATCCTTGTTACGCCTCGCCGCCAGCACGGTTGGGCGCACCGATACCGCACTCGGCGCATTTTACCGCCGGCTGTCGGCGCGGGTCGGGAAAGCAAAGGCGATCACCGCGACCGCGCGCAAAATCGCAGTGCTGTTCTACAACACGTTGCGCCACGGCATGACCTATGCCGATCCCGGCGCGACCTACTACGAAGACCGATACAAAAAGCGCGTTCTGGCCAACCTCCAACGACGAGCAAAATCACTCGGGTTCGTTCTGCGTGAGGTGGATGACGACACCGCGGAGGTAGCTGTTTCTTAGGAAACTTCGCCAGCCTGAGCTGCGATGCGCTGCCAGCCTCGGCGGCCGGCAAATCAATCGAGGTGTGGTTTCAGGACGAAGCGCGGGTCGGGCAGAAGGGCTCGATCGAGTATGTCTGGGCCGAAACCGGCTCGCGGCCGGCGATGGTACGT
>JAQTXO010000422.1 GCA_028688765.1 Acidiphilium sp.
CGATCACCGCCGCCTTCTCCGCCCGGTCGGCGATCACCTGGAACATCAACTCGCACGCCGTCTCCGCCAGCGGCACGTAGCCGAGTTCGTCGATGCAGATCAGGTCGAGCCGTTCCCAGCGGCCGAGTGCGCGGCTGAGTTGGTTGGCGTGTGCCGCCTCAGCCAGTTCGTTGATCATCGCGGTCGCCGTGGTGAACCGCACCCGCCGGCGCTGACGGCAGGCGGCCACGCATAACCCCGTCGCCAGATGCGTCTTCCCGGTGCCCGCTTCGCCGACCAGCAGGATCGGCTCCGCCCTGGTCACGTAATCGCCCGCGGCGAGATCGCGCAGTTGCGCTGCCGAGACGCCCGAGCGATCGAACTCGAACCCCTCCAGCGTCTTCATCCTGGGCAGCCTTGCTTCCTTCAGCAGCCGCGCGATCGCATGGCTTTCACGCTCTTCCATCTCGGCCGCGAGCAGAGCCTCGAGATACCCGATGTGAGACCGTTTCTCGCGGGCTGCCGCCTCGGCCAGATGTGCGAACTGGCCGGCAATGGTCGGCATCCGCAGCGCCTTGCACTGCTGGCGGATCGTCTGGTCCTGCAGGTCGCTCATCACGCGTGCCCCCGGCAAGGTGCTGTGAGCAGCGTGTCGTAATCGGCGACGCTTGGCATCGGCCGATCGTAACGGGCCAGTTCGCCCACATCGATCGGTGCCGCCCTGGTCTTGTTCAGCCGCGCCTCGGTCAGCAGGTAACGCACCGCCCCCACATCGCAGGCCCCGAGCGAGACGGTGGTGGTGATCGCCGTACGCAGCCGATCATGGCCGAATTCCTGGCCGAGCAGCAGCACGGTGATCATCGCGTGCGTGCCCTTCTCCTTGCCGTGGCGTGCCCGTAGCCGAGCCCACAACTCATCGTAGCTGTCGGGCCAGCGCCCCGCTGCGCGCCATTGCGCCAAGGGCTTGGAGCCTGCGAACGCGCCCGGCTTGTGGTTCAGCACCTCGATATAATGCTCGAGATCGAGCACATGCTGGCAGCGCTGATGGCAACGCTCGTGGCGCGCAATCTGCTTGCCGCCGTGCCAGATCTCCACATGCAGCGGCCGGATCCGCGCCTCCACCCGGGTCCCCGCCTTCATCGGCACCGAGTAGAAATTCGTCTTCACCAGCACACAGCCTTGCTTGTCGACCAGCGGGAAGGCGATCTCGGCGATGTCAAACCCCTCGGTCGCGCATGGCAGCAGATGGTCACGCTCCATATTCATCGTGGTGCCCACCGCGTCGATCCGCCCGGCCAGCACGCGCGCTTCATCGGCCCGGCAATCGGCGAGCAGACTGGCGTTCAGCGCATCGAGATCGGCCATGGCGGGGACCGGCACCAGATGATTGCGCCGGAAATATCCGCCTTCACCCTCGATGCCACCCTTCTCATGACCCTGGGCCGGATTGCAGAATTCAGCACTGAACCGCCAATGCGAGCGGACTGCCACGAACCGCACCGTCTCCTCGCGCCGATGGCCGCGCAGGATCTTGCGCACCGCACTCGCCAGATTGTCATACCGCAGCAGGCGGAAGACCCCGCCGAAATACGCGAACGCCATCTCGTGCGCCTCGAGAAACGCCTGCTGGGTCGCGCTGAGATACGCCCGGTGAAATGCCGCCCCGCTCGCCATCGAACGCATCGCGAAGACCTGTACCTTGGTGCGCTCGCCCTCGAAATCGACCCAGGCCTCATACCAATCGACCTGCGCCTCCTGGCCCAGTTCGTAACTCTGCGGCACGAAGGTCTCGCGCCGGGTCAGCCCGATCTGGTGCTTGCGCTCGCGCACATGGTTGCGCACCGTCGATTCCGCGACCGAGATGCCGGGAAACTCGCCCAGTATCCGCCGGTAAATCCGCCGCGCCGTGTGCCGCTGCTTGCGCGGCGCCCGCTGATCCGCCTCCAAAACCCCGTCGATGAACGCCACCACAGCATCCAGCTTCGGCTTCACCCGCACCGGATACTGATGCAAAGGCGGCACCGCCCCCGCCAGCGCCTGGCGGACCATCCGCCGATGAACCCCAAATTTTGCCGCAACACCGGCTACCGTGCCGATCCCAAACTCATGCTCCCGACGAAGCTGCTCGAATAATTCCACTTTGGCTTTCCAGTCCATATTTGGCTCCTCGATCGTGCCGAGGAGACCCTAGGTCTATCGATGGAGGTGGGCCAAAATTCGATAGCAAAGCCACTCGCGGACTTCATCCTGGCCAGCGTGGCTCTGCCACGCATTCAACAGGCCGTAGACATGACTGTATGCGATGATCGCCTCGTTCCACTTTTCCCTTGCGCGACGGGGGCGTTCCAGACATGACGCAGAGCCTTCTTAAGGAAAACTGACATCGTGCGTCGTCAGCTGACACAGCATGAACCGCTACGCTCCAACCATCCTGAAGTGTCTGTTGAGCCCCCCGAAATAATGGTATATCCATAACGGATATACCACAGGAGCCGAACATGCTGGCGCGCACCTCCCTCTTCCTCTCCAACCGATCACAAGCGGTGAGACTGCCTAAAGCCATGGCTTTCGCCCCTGAGGTGCGCGAGGTCGTCATTGTCCCGGATGGACCGCGACGGATCATCGCGCCTGCCGGGGCGGCTTGGGATGATTTCTTCGACGCCCCGGGAATTGACCTCGCTGAGCGCAACCAGCCCGTCATCCAGGACCGCGAGCGCTTCTGATGCTGCGTTACCTCCTGGATACGAATTTATGCATCAGGGTGCTGCGCGACCGGCCGGAAGGTCTGCGGGCACGGTTCAATGCCGACGCCGAGACGCTCTGCATCTCGGATGTCGTTCTCTACGAACTGCTCTACGGGGCAGAACGATCAAGCGACCCGCCCCGTATCCGCCGGGACGTGGAGCATTTTGCGGCCCGGCTTGCCGTGCTGCCGTTCGACAGCGACGCCGCGGCGCACACGGCCGAGATCCGGACCAATCTCGAAACGCGCGGTTGCGTCATCGGACCGTATGATCTCATGATCGCCGGACACGCCCGTAGCCGGGGCCTGGTGGTGGTCACCGGCAACATCGGCGAGTTCAAGCGCGTTGCCGGGCTAAGGTGTGAGGACTGGCTGGCATCATGATTTCCCTGTCCGACCTCGCTCGAACACCACAGGCGCAAACGCCTGCTCTTGGGCAAGGTCGACATCTCCTTGCCTTGCCAGTTCGAGCCCGGCCACAAATGTGCTGGTCCAGGCCGAGCGCAGACGCAACGCGGTCGGGGCTTGAGCCGTCTGCTGATCGGGATCCGGCAACAACTGATCGAGCCGGAGCGCCGCTTCGCTATCGGCCAGCCGCCGCAGGATCCTGTCCCGGGCTTCCGGAATATCATAGAGGTCCAGCGCCGGCAGACGATAGATCGGCCTGGTATCGACGGTGTCGGCGGGATCATCGAACCGCTCCAGACACGCCCAGAGGAAGGCGATCATATCGACCTCGACGGAACCGCCGATCAC
>JAQTXO010000423.1 GCA_028688765.1 Acidiphilium sp.
GGCCATGGCGAGGAGGAGTTTGTCTTTTTCGCGGGGGGAGAGGTTCATGAGGGAAGGAGTTCTTTTTTGAAAAAAAGAACCAAAAAACTTTTGTTTGCTGGGCCGGAGGCACGGTGGTGCCAGTGCCCATGACCCCGGGTTCGAAAATTTTTTGCTTCTTTTTTATAAAAAAGAAGTCTTGCTTCCCTCAACACGCCCAGACCCGCGGCATTTTCCGCCCCCCTCGCAGCACATTCACCACGCGCAGCACGATCTCGCGCAGCGTGGCCCCAGTCTGGGCCAGAATTCGGATCAGAAGCAAGCCGTTCCATGCGCTGGCGCCGGCCTGTTCGGGGCCGAGGGCGGCGCGGACGGCATCGAGGTGGCGGGCGGCGTCCGGGGCGGCGAGCAGGATGGTGGCGAGGGCGGTGGCGGTGCCGAACAAGGCGCGGTGGCGGCTGGTTGCGAAATCGGGCGGGGGATGGAGGGAATCCCGGAAGATCAGGCGTGTGTCGCGATGGAGTTCGATCGTGTCGGTGAGGTGGAGCGAGTGGATGGTTTCGCCCATGGCGGTGCGGCCGAAGATCAGCGCTTCGAGGCCGAGAAAACGCGCGGTGCCGGTGAGGTCGATGCGGAGGTGGCGGGTGAGGGCGGACCGGTCGAACAGGATGGTTTCCTGCGGCAGATAGTCGAGCGCGGCGCGATCGGCGAGCGCGATGCAGGTGGTGATGCGGGATGGCGGGTCGGACGGGGTGGCGCGATAGACCCGTTCGGCCCCCTGGGTGGTGAGGGTGAGGGTGGTGGCTGTGCTGCCGGTGATCGCGATGTCGTGGCGGTCGCCGCCGGCGATGCCGCCGGCGGTGTTGATCAGGATGGCGGTGGTTTCGGTGCCGGGTTCGGGGCGGATGATCCGCAGGCGGAGCGGGCCGGATTGGTGCAGGCGGTCGAGCACGGTCGCGCCCTCGCGCGGCTTCACCGCCAGGGCGATGATCCCGGAGGAACGCTGCGCGGTGCTGGCGATGCGGGGCGTCAGCGCGTTCAGTGGCCGATCATCCAGGGGCGTTTGCCGGGGAAGGATTTCTTGACGTTGGCGGTGGGGACGAGCGGTTTGCAGCAGCCGCAGCCCGACGGGTGCCTGCCGGTGCGGCGCGAGGTTTCCGGGGCGTTGGCGCTGCGCTCGTTGGTGGCGAAGGCGCGGCGGCGGGCCGATCCCATGATGGCGAGCATCGGGGCGGACAGCAGGGCGCGCGGCGCGGCCTCGGCGCATTCGGGGCAGGGCTGCGGCTGATCGAACGCGGCGATCGGGGCGATGGTTTCGAAACCGCCGCAGGTGGGGCATTCGTATTCGTAGACCGGCATGTCGGCTCCGTGGGCTAAGGGAGGGGCAGGAAGCAAGCGCTTCTTTTTTGTAAAAAAGAAGCAAAAAACTTTTTTGACTGGCGCACGGGCGTTTTCACGGTCACGGACCCAGAGGAGCAAAGTTTTTTTGCTTCTTTTTTTCAAAAAAAGAAGTGCTTGCTTATCCTTTCCCCGATGTCAGAGATCAGGCGCAAGCAGCACATCCGAGCCTGCCATATCCCGCGGCACCGGTCCATCCGCAGTTGGGTTGATATCGAAGTCGAAGATTTCGGTGGGTAGATAGAGGGTGGCGCAGGCGTTGGGGATGTCGACCACGCCGGAGATGTGGCCGTGGACGGGTGCGGTGCCGAGGATGGAGTAGGCTTGCGCGCCGGAGTAGCCGAATTTTTTCAGGTAGTTGATCGCGTTCAGGCAGGCTTGCTGGTAGGCGACGAAGACGTCGAGGTAGTGCTGGCCGCCTTGATCGTCGACCGAGATGCCTTCGAAGATCAGGAAGTCGTTGTAATCGGGTTTGATCGGGCTCGGTTTGAAGATCGGGTTTTTGATGCCGTATTTGGCGACGCCGCCCTTGATGAGGGAGTGGATGCCGAGATGGATCCAGCCGGGCATTTCGATGGCGCCGCAGAAGGTGATTTCGCCGTCGCCCTGGCTGAAATGGAGGTCGCCGACCGAGATGCCCGCGCCTTTGACGTAGACCGGGAAATACACCCGCGCGCCGCGTGACAGATCCTTGATGTCGCAGTTGCCGCCGTGTTCGCGGGGCGGGACGGTGCGGGCGCCGGTGGCGGCGGCGGCGTCGCGCGCCTCGCCCTTGAGGCGGCCCATATGGGCGGTGGCGGCGAAGGGCGCGTTGGCGAGCGGGGGGATGCGGGTGGGGTTGGTGGCGATGAAATCGGTCTCGCGCTTGTTCCAGGTCGCGAGCAGGGAGGGGTCGGGCAGGCAGCCGATCAGGCCGGGGTGGATCAGGCCGGCGAAGCGGACGCCGGGGATGTGGCGCGAGGAGGTGAACATGCCCTTGATGTCCCAGATCGATTTCTGGGCCTGGGGGAAATGGTCGGTCAGGAAGCCGCCGCCGTTGTTTTTCGAGAAGAAGCCGTTGAAGCCCCATTCATTGCCGGGGAGGGTGCCGATGTCGAGGATATCGACCACCAGGAGGTCGCCGGGTTCGGCACCTTCGACCGCGATCGGGCCGGAGAGGAAGTGGACGGTGGTGAGGTCGATATCGCGGACATCGGCGGCGGAGTCGTCGTTTTTGATGAAGCCGCCGGTCCAGTCATAGGTTTGCAGGATGAAATCGTCGCCGGGTTTGACGGTGGCGACCATCGGCACGTCCGGGTGCCAGCGGTTGTGGATCATGTCGTTTTCGTAGGGGGATTGGCTGAGATCGACCTTGATCAACGTTTCCGTCATGGCATTCTCCTGAAAAACCGGTCAATGATGCGGCAGGGTCCGGCTTATTCGGGCCGGGCTGAATACGGGGTTCGGCGTATAGGCATGCGCGAGACTGCGGGCGATGACCGCGGCGGATGGACCGGAGGGATGGCGCGCCTTGATGGGAAAGGGTCGGCTCGTGGCATTGCGCCAACGGATTACCGCGCCGCGCCGTTCGTATAATCAGTGGGTTGCGAACGAGACGATGGAGGATTACGCGCTGCGGTTCACCGCCGTGGGCGCGCGGCGGTTTTCGGCGGGGCGGGTGGCCGATACCGCGTTCGGGGCGACGGCGTTTCTGGCGCTGGAGGCGATCGGCGGGGCGATCACGCTGCGCTATGGGTTCGCCAATGCGATGCCGGCGATACTGGCGGCGGGGCTGATCATTGCGCTGACCGCCGGGCCGATCGCGCTGGTGGCGGCGCGGGCGGGGGTGGATATCGATCTGCTGACGCGCGGCGCGGGGTTCGGGTATCTGGGCTCGACCGTGACCTCGTTGATCTATGCCTCGTTCACCTTCATTTTTTTTGCGATCGAGGCGTCGATATTGTCGGGGATGCTGGGCTATTGCCTGGGGGTGCCGGCGTGGCTCGGGTATATTGTGTCGGCGTGCATGGTGCTGCCGATGGTGGCGTTCGGGATCACGTTCATCAGCCGGTTTCAGTGGCGGACGCGCGGATTGTGGCTGGCGCTGAATTTTCTGCC
>JAQTXO010000424.1 GCA_028688765.1 Acidiphilium sp.
ACGCCCGTACTCCGCGAGGTAGGCCTGATAGACCGCGCCGATCTCGTGAACCCGGTCGCGCAGCCGCTTGGTGTCGAGAGAGCCGACGCGCCCATCCTCGGTCACGACCAGGTTGAACAGGATGTTGTGGTGATGATCCTGCGGATCGCCGACAGAAGCAAGGTCCACCAGATAGGTCGTGGCCGTGCCCGGATCTTCGACATGCAGGGTCGGGCGGGCCGTCTTGTGGCGTACCGTCATCCAGGCGACGTCCCCGCGTTCAGCACCATCCTGGCCGTGCTTGCCCAGCCGGGCCCAGCCGAGGATCTCGGCCGCGTATTCCATTGCCTTCTCGTTCGCCTGGGTTTCGATGTGGTGGATGATCTGCCGTTCCGCCTCGGTTGGCGCGAACGCCGAGGCCAGGGACAAGCTTTTGTGCGGCGAGAAGGTGAGATCGAGCGCGCTTACCTTACGGGGGCTTTTGGCCTCCCATTTCTCACCGGTATCGGCGCGTCGGGCTTCGACCAACCGGGCGATCGTCTTCTGGTCCGGCGCTTTGGCCGGATTGATTCCGAGGGCGGCGGCAACCTTGTCGTCGATATGCGGCGACCAGACCGCGCCGTCTTGCTCGCGCGTGTAGTAGTTCGCCACCCTCTCCCCGCTGGCCCGGTTCGGGGCGGGGGAGACCCCGGCTCCGACATCGAGGGTGGGTTTGATTTCATTGTCGTAGTAGGCCGCGACGGTGGCGCCGTTGCTGTCGGCCGATATCTTACGAACGCCCAGCATGTCATTCGGCCGGGAGGCGGTTGGTCTGCCGGTCGAGTTCCCGGGCAAGCCGTTCCGGTAGTTCCTCGAGCCGCACCATGACCTTGTTTGAGAGTTCGGTCATGCGGACCATCTGGTTCTCGATCTGCTTGATCAGGGTGGCGAGCAGCTTGGCCAGGCTGTCATCGCCGTCATTGCCCTTCTGCGCGACCGCCGCGTAGATCCGGGTCAGAATATCGCCGTGCTGGTCGAGGATGTCGGAAACGTCTCTGACGGTTTCGTGGACACCGGAGATGCCGTTCAGGATGGCCGTTGCGGTTTCGGTCTGGCCCTGCGACAGGGCAGTCAGGGCGCTCTGGATCGCCCTTTGCTGGATATCGTCCATGGTTCGTTCCTTTCGGTACGAGAGGCGGGCGAGCGCGGGTGATGCCGTGGTCGCCCGCTCCTGCTCAGGTCTTGCTGGAGGGAGACTCAGGGTCGATTGGTCTGGACCGTTGGAGTGCCTCTTCCCAATGCCGCTTCAGTCGCGTCGCGATCTCGATGGCCATATCGATATCGATCGTAACGGCGTTGACGATCTTACGCAGCGGGTGGGTGTGGTCGGTGAAAGCGGGGTCCTGTTCCCATTCGCGTCGCATCTTCTCCAGAGTCTGGCAGTGATCGGCCATTATGTTCGAACTTTCTTCGAGCCAGAGGATCCTGTTTATCTTGTCGGGGACAGTAGCTCCGATGAGATCGTCGACCGCCGGGAAGCGCCTGTGATCGGGTGGCGGGACCGGTCCCTGTCGCCGGCGGGGAGTGAGGCGCATGAGATCTCGCATGAGGTCTGCAATGGCCCCGCCTTTTGCGTCCGTCGGCACATCCCGTAAATGGGCGTGGTCGACCTTCGTCGATTCCAAACTGGCACTCGGAACTCCCCTTGGCGGTGTACCGTTGGGCGTCATTCGGGCATCTTTCCCGGTACGGATGGTCTGGGGGATGACAGTTCCGGCCATCCATCGCCGGATATATCGGACATTCGGATTTCGGCTTCTGAAGATGGCTTGGTAGCAGCCATATTCGGACAACGTGATGAGTGTATGGGGGCCATTGCCGGACCAGACGGTATGGTGACCTTTGTTATCGTCATCGATGACGCCAGTCAGATCGTAGAGCCTCGAGCAACCGAGGATGTTGGCGAGATCCTCAGCGACCATCCAGACGATGAAACCGTCATTGATGGCGCGGATTTCCTGACCTTCGTAGTCGAAGACGACCGGCTCGAAGACCGGTTCGGGTGCCTCTGATTGGGCGCTATGCTCAGACATAATATGCTCCTGGGTGTTGAGAACATTCAATTTCCGCGTTCCACCGGCCCGTGATGGGCCGGCTTCTGGCGGAAAACCCGTGAGGGTCGGAACGGAGCGTGCTGAGCCGTAGTGCAAGTGCGTATCGCAAAATCGGCTTGGGATCGGTAGGTTTGATCACAAGATCGCGAGTTCGATTAGCATAGACCGACGATATCGGTGGCGAGCCATTATTGAATAGTTTTTGGTTTTTGGTCAGATGCAAGATCGCTCTTCGAATCTGAATGTTTGAGGACGAATTCGTAGAAGAGCTGGAGCGTTGCCTCGTCCCTGAACAACCCAGTACGAAGATATGCTGTCTGTTTTAAGCCTTCCATGATCGGGATAAAGTGATTGTAGACCTCACTCAGAATAGGGCTGGCGATGTCTCTGTCCTGGGGCAGTCCGTGCAGGCGCAAATCGCTCTCGACGGCATTCTCGCAGATTTCTGCCACCTGCGTCAGATGGTGACGAGTCCTGGATAGTTCCTGTTCAGAGAGGGCTAATTGCTCGGCGACGGCCCGCACGTGCGAGCCCATACGCCGAACGGCCTGACTAGTCTCGGCAAACAAGGCGCGGTCGTCTTTGCCGGTCGCGCCCGAGTAACGCCCCGTCCGGGCGATCTCGGGAATCACTGTCTCGGTGATCCAGCGCCGGAATTTTTGGGCACCCGGCTTCCGGCTCTTCATAATGGCATGATAGCAGCCACTTTCTGAGACTGTGAGCAGTTTTTGAGGTCCACGAAGGGTCCTCACAGTATGATGACCCTTTTCATCCTCGTCGATCACGCGAGTGAGTCGGTCGGCTTGGGAGTATCCGAGCACAACGGCGAGATCGTCGGCGACCAACCATAAATTTTCGCCGTCATCGAAAGCGCGGATCTTCTGGTTTTCATAGATGAAGTCCACCGGCTCGAGGACCGGCTCGGATGCCCCTGATTGGGCTTTATCCGTTGGCATTGTAAGCTCCTGTGCGTTGAAATCATTCACTTTCCGCTGTTTCACCGATCCACGATGGATCAGCATTCTCGCGAAAAACCCTTTTGGGTCGGGCCGGAGCGTGAATGGCGCTATTGCAAGTGCGTATCGCAAAGTCGGCTTTGGACGGGTGAAATTGATCACAACTCCGCGATGAAAACGGGCATGACGGGGGCTGATGACGCGACGATCTCCTGGCCCGAAAGCCCCTCTGAAAGTTCACAAAGCTGCGAGATTTGCTCAATCGGTTTTACTGATCACTTCGCGCCCGGCGAGGGTGCATTGGTGTATGAGGAAAAATCGGGTTTCCTTCATTTACCCCTGTAAGGGGACAGAATGAGACGGGACGGGGACCGAATGCAGCCGGGATGCCACGTCTATCGTCACCTAAGCAGGCGTAGCGGAATAATATCAATGCTATCGCTA
>JAQTXO010000425.1 GCA_028688765.1 Acidiphilium sp.
CCCGCGCCGCGTTGGCTGATTCGAGCGCCGCGACACGCGCGGACAGACGCTCGACTTCCAGACTAGCCTTGGTCGCGATCTCGTTCGCAACCTCGAACTCTTCGCGCCGGACCAGATCGAGCTTCCGGATCGCTTCATCGACCCGCGCCTTGATCAGGGCGGCGGTTTCGTCGCGCAGTCCGCTGAATGCGGATAATGCGCCGCCGGCGACGCCCGCGAGATCATCGAAAAACTTCGGTCGTTCGGTCATGGGTCACTCTCCTGTTAGCTGGTGATGACTGATCATCGGTCACTGCGTATAAGCCCTCCCATGATATTGGTCACGGGCGGCGCAGGTTTCATCGGGTCTAATTTGCATGCCGCGCTTTACGGGCGAGGCGCGGAGGCGGTCGTCGTCGATCATCTCGGGGTCGATGGCAAATGGCGTAATCTTCAGAAGCACCCTCCCTCCCTTGTGGTCGCCCCTGAACATCTCCCGGCGTTTCTGGCGAGTGCGCCTCCGCTGGACGCGATCGTCCACCTGGGTGCGATCAGCGAGACCACGGCGTCCGACGGCGATAGCGTCTGGCATACCAACGTGACGCTCAGCCAGGAACTCTGGCGCTGGTGCGCCGAGCATGATGTCCGTTTCATCTATGCCTCATCGGCCTCGACCTATGGCACTGGCGCGGCCGGCTTCGATGATGCGTTCGATCTCGAACATTTACGCCGGTTGCGTCCGCTCAACCTTTATGGATGGTCGAAACACGCCTTCGACCTCTGGGTCGCCGGGCAATGCGCTGCGGGACGCAAGCGACCGCCGCAATGGGTTGGCCTCAAGTTCTTTAACGTCTATGGGCCGAACGAGTACCATAAGGGCGCGATGATCTCGGTCGTTAAAGTCAAGCATGACGAGATCGCCGCCGGACGCCCGGCAACCCTGTTCCGGTCGGATCAGCCGCAGATCCCCGATGGCGCCCAGGCGCGGGATTTCATCTGGATCGATGATGTCATCGCCGCGCTGATGTTCCTGCTCGACCGCCCGGGCGTATCAGGCCTGTTCAACCTAGGCACCGGCACCGCCCGCACCTATGCGGATCTGGCGAGCGCTGTTTTTGCTGCGCGCGGGGAAACCCCGAACATCGAGTTCATTCCCATGCCAACCCGTCTGCATGGGCAGTATCAATCATTCACGGAAGCACGGATCGATCGCCTGCGGGCGGCGGGGTTCGAAACACCTTTCACCAGCCTGGAACGAGGCATCGCGGCATACGTCTCCGAGTTCCTGACACAAGCGGATCCATATCGATGAACCATGTCTATGTCTGGCCCCATTTCGACCCGATTCTGGTCAAGATAGGCCCGTTTGCGATTCACTACTATGCGCTGGCCTATATCTCGGCGCTGGTACTGGGCTGGCAACTGATGCGCCGTCTGGTCCGGCAACGCCCGGCGGTTGCGACGCATGAACAAGTCGATGATTTTCTTTCATGGGCAACGCTCGGTGTCGTGCTGGGCGGGCGGATCGGCTATATTCTGTTCTATCAACCGGTCTATTTTCTGAATCACCTCAACCGGACCTATGCGGTATGGGACGGCGGCATGAGTTTCCATGGCGGGATGATCGGCGTGGCCGTCGCGATCCTGATCTATTGCCATCGCCGCGGCCTCGACCCCTGGTTCTTCGGCGATCGCGTGGCGGTACCCGTCCCGATCGGTCTGTTCCTCGGTCGCATCGCGAATTTCATCAATGGTGAACTCTGGGGCCGGCCGGCACCCGCGTGGTTTCCGTTCCGGATGATCTATCCTCAATCCGGCTCCGATGTGCCGCGCTACCCCTCGGAACTGATCGAGGCGACCCTGGAAGGACTTGTGCTGTTCGTGGTCCTGTTCACGCTGTCGCGTAGCGAACGCATTCGGAGCCAGCCGGGATATCTCGCCGGTGTCTTCGTGCTGGGTTACGGCGTGGCGCGCACGACAGCGGAGTGTTTTCGCCAACCCGACTGGTTTCTCGGTTATCTGATGTTCGGGCTCACGATGGGGCAGTTGCTGTCGCTGCCGATGATCGCGATCGGGATCGCCATGATCTGGCGGGCGAAACGAGTATCGCGCAACGCCGCTGCCCTGCCCGCGTGATCGAACGCCTCGATCACTTCATGGCGCGCGCCAACGCTCTCTATTACGCAAACCATGACCCGTTCGATGATTTCGTAACCTCCCCTGAAATTTCCCAGGTTTTCGGCGAAATTCTGGGGTTGTGGGCAGGTCAGGTCTGGACGATGCTTGGCGCGCCGTCTCACGCCATTCTGGTGGAAGCCGGTCCGGGCCGGGGAACATTGCTGATCGATGCTCTTGCCATTCTCGATCGCGCGTTGCCGGCGTTTTCGAGCGCGATCAGCCTCCATCTGATCGAAACGTCACCGCGCCTTGCCGCTGCATTGCAAACGAAACTGCCGGGGGCGCAGATCCATCGATCGTTCGATGACATCCCCGCCGGACCGCTGATCCTCCTTGCGAACGAGTTTCTCGACGCTCTGCCGATCCGTCAGTTCGTCCGCCGCGAAACCGGGTGGGTGGAGCGGTACGTCGCGAACGGCGCTTTCGTCGAATGCATGGCCGAAATCGATCTGCCGCCGCATCCGGTCGGAACCGTTCTCGAACGTAATGAAGCCTCCGCTGGCTTCGTGAACCGCGTTGCAGGTCACATCATGCGCCATGGTGGCGCGGCTCTGTTCATCGACTATGGACCGTCGCGAAGTGGACCCGGAGACACATTGCAGGCGATACGACAAGGACAATCGGCCCCTCCCCTGATCGATCCCGGCACCGCCGACCTGACGGCGCATGTCGATTTCGAAGCCTTGGGAATCGAGGCTGTCGGAACGGGCTGCGTCGTCGGCGGCCCCATCGCACAAGGCGCGTTTCTCGCCTCGCTCGGCGTCCATGAGCGGACCGCCCAGCTCGGACGATACGGCAGCCCGGACGATGCAGTTCGATTACTCGCGGCGACGCAGCGTCTCACCGCGCCGGAAGCCATGGGAAGCCTGTTCAAAGCCTTCTCCTTCCGTCACCCCAGCCTTCCCGCCTTACCTGGATTTTCCCAATGACCGAATTCCTCGCCGAACCGTCGATCGTTGCCCCGCACGGATTTTTCACCCGCAACGGCGGAACGTCGTCGGGCAGCTTCCATAGCCTGAACTGCGGCATGAGCAACGGCGATGATCCTGCATGCGTCGCTGAAAACCGCAGGCGTGCCGGCCAGTCCCTCCATATCGATCCGGCCGGATTGCTCGGTGTCAAACAGGTTCATGGCAACGAGGTCGTCACGGTGACCGCAGACTGGCCATACGGGCACGGACCGCAGGCAGACGCTCTCGTGACCGATCGCGCCGGTCTGGCGCTCGGCATCATCACCGCCGATTGCGCGCCGGTGTTGTTCGCAGACCCGACCGGCACCATCGTCGGCGCTGCGCACGCGGGCTGGCGTGG
>JAQTXO010000022.1 GCA_028688765.1 Acidiphilium sp.
TGCCGTGTCATCCTTTGACCATTCGGTGCTGTTGCGCGTCTGGACCAACAATGAAGTCCTGACTCGGGCCTATCAGCCGGATAAGGCGGGTAAGCTGGTGCCGGTCTCGCCAATCACAGTCGGGCGGGCCGAATGAGGCAGCCCTTTTCAACGAAAGACCCGCTCAGTCAAAGCTCTGGCCTAACCCCATCGAGCAGAAAAAAATCATCGAAAGTGCGGCGGCTGTCGCCGATGATTGCTGTTGTCGGCGTAGGCGCGGCGGGTGTCATGGCGTTGGTGGTTGCCGATGGCACGTATGTTCGCGTGCATAAGAAACCGGCTTCGGCCGCAGCAGTGTCGTCGGCAGATCAGGGCACGGGACAAGATACGACTGCAACGTCGTCGGCACTTGTGGCAAGGTTGCGGGCGGCTGGTGGTGCGACGCCGACTGCAACGTCGCCGAAAGCGCCTCCACCGGGTAATGGAAAGAATACCGGCGCCGGGGCCAGGACGACGGCGCTTGCCAACCAAAATAAAACCGTGAGCCCAACGCAGCAGATCGTGCAACAAGCCTGGGTTCAATATGTGTCTGGTGTTATTCAGCAGACACAAAAACTGACCGATCAGCGCCGTCGTGCTCTTTCATCGGGGCTTGCGGCATCGAGCAGCGGTAGCCCTGGTGCCGCAGGGTCGGTTGCGACAACGTCTGTATCCTTCATGCCCCCTGATGGCGGTCATCCGCTCGCTGGCATAATCAACAGCACGACGCCTGGGGCGAGTTTGACGCCGAACGACGGTGGGGCAGGGGATGGGGCGGTATCCGCCGATGGCGGTTCCGCAGGTGAATCGGCAACCCTTTCCGCTGCACAAAAATCATCATATCTTGGTAAGCTGCGCGGCAATCCGGACTATTTACCGACCGGGCGGGAAGCGCCGATATCGCCGGATGTTCTGCGCGCTGGCAGTGTGATTCCAGCGGTGATGGAGACTGGCATCGATAGTGATCTGCCGGGACAGATCCTCGCGCGTGTTGCCAGCAATGTCTATAATACCCCGGACGGATCACAAGTCTTGGTGCCGCAGGGGGCCGAGCTGATCGGAACATATGACGATCAGGTGGCAAATGGCCAAAGCCGCGTGCTCGTGGTCTGGAACCGCATCATTTATCCGGACGGATCGAGCCTCGATATCGATTCAATGCCGGGGTCAAGCCCAAGCGGCTATGCCGGTTTTCATGACCAGGTGAATAATCACTATGTCCGGATATTTGGTGATGCCTTGCTGATGTCGGTATTTTCGGCGGGCGTGCAGCTTTCCCAGCCGCAGGCATCGCCTAACAGCACCTATTCGAGTCAGCAGGTTATCGCCGGCTCTCTCGGTCAGCAGCTTGGTCAGACCGGCCAAAACCTGATCAACCGGGATATTGGCATCGCACCAACGCTCAAAATTCGGCAAGGCTACAAATTTGACGTAATGATTACCCGCGATCTCGTCATTAAGCCTTGGCAATCGGTCGCATCTTTGTCGAGCGAGGCTGGCAACGATGCAGCTCCGGAAACGCATGAGGCGATGTGGGTCGCGGAGCCCCTGCAACATAACCATCTTTCCCATCAGCAATTAGTGGTCGCGTCAGCGGACAATGGCGCGGCCAGCGGTTCGTCGGATAAGCCGCAATCCTTGCTGGGAACATTAGCAACATCTTCGACGGCCCCGCGCACTGTTGGCGGGGTTGTTTCCGTGCCGCCGAATGCAGTTGCGGCCACGCCCTTGCCGCCTGTGCCCCCGCCGCTTCCCACTTGGTCGCTGCCGGCGGGGCAGCTTGTCGGCCGGCAGATCAGCGCGTGGGGTCAAAGCGCGGGTTGGCATGTCATCTGGAACGTGGGGCAGGATTGGCCGGTCCCGCGTGCCAGCAATTTTCAGGGCACGTTCTCCGGCGCGGCGAGCCAGGTCATCGAAGATCTGGCGGCACAGGGCGCCCCCATTCACGCCACCTTTTATCGCGGCAACCACACTCTCGTTGTGACTGGAGTTAATCAATGAAACGCTGGACAATTCTACTCGCCGCGACGGCTCTGTCCGGCTGCGCGACATTTCATCAGGCGGCGAATATGAACGCCAAGGCGAAAGCGGAGGCGCAGGGCGCTTCGGCTTATTATCCAAAGGTGGTGCAGACCACGCCCGCGCCGTTCCTGATGGGACCGCCCGTGCATATCGCGCCTCCTCCAAACCCCTTGCTGCTTGAAAACGTAACGCTGGTCACGGCCCAGCCGCTTTCGATCAGAGAGTTGGCGGGCCGGATTACCGATATAACCGGGGTGCCTGTGCGGGTCACGGGCCTGTCGATGCCATCGAGCGGGCTTGATGCCATTCCTGCCTTGCCTGCCGCCGCATCGGCCGGGGCGCTGCCGCCGCCTCCGGCGGCGCTGTTCTCGGCCGCGTCCAGCGGTGGGGAGACTGTGCATGTGCCTTCTCTCGCTCTGCGTTATCACGGCACATTGCGCGGCCTGCTTGATACGATTACCGCCCGCGCGGGGCTGTCGTGGCGGCTTAAGGATGGCGTAATAACCCTATTCAAGATCGAGTCCCGGACATTTTTGATTCCGGCTTTGCCGACGACAACGACGACAGAAAGCAAGATCGTCGCCAGCGCGGGCGCTACCAGCTCGTCCGGCGCGCTCGGCCTGAGTTCGGGCGGTGGCGGAGGCTCGGGCGGTAATAGCTCGAACGGCGATACCTCGATCACGAACACCTCGACCACGGACATCTGGAAGGGGATGGAAAAGACGGCCGAGGCCGTCAGTGGCGGCGCCAAGGTGACGGCGGATGCGTCCTCCGGCACGATTACCGTGACGGGGACGCCTGATCAGGTGAGCCAGGTCGCAAGTTGGGTTTCGACCTTACAGCAAACGCTCTCGAAACAGGTCGCGATCACGATCCACATCTACAACGTGCAGCTCACGAACGAGCAGAATTATGGGTTCAATCCGACGCTCGCATTCCAGAACGCGGCCAAGTCGTTTGGTCTGTCTCTGGCCGGCGCACCCGCGCCGGCGGTGGCCTCGGGAAGCTCGACCTTCTCGTTTGGTGCGTCCATCCTGAGCACGGCGCAAGGGGCGGCGGGAGAGTTTGCCGGCACACAAGCGGCCGTGCAGGCGCTCGCGACGCTAGGCCATGTCAGCCAGGTGTTCAGCCAGTCGCGGGTCACGCTGAATGGCGAACCCGCCGCAATCCAGGTGGCGCAGCAAACCGGGTATCTGGCGGAGAGCCAGATCAACCAGGCGGCGAATGTGGGCAGCACAACGGGTTTGATACCGGGTACGGTGACAACGGGCTTCACCGGAACGGTGACGCCGCGCGTTGTTGGCAATCGAATTTTGCTCGGCATGAATATGACGATCTCGTCCTTGGTCAACCTTAAGACGGTGAGCAGCGGCGGGGCCTCGATTCAGGTGCCGACCACGACAGATACCGTCGTCAATCAGTCGGCGTCCCTTCGCTCGGGCAGCACGCTGATGATCACCGGCTACAAGGAAGCCGATGGCAATACAACAAACAATGGCGTTGGCACGCCGTTCTTTGCGTTCCTCGGTGGGGGCGGCGACGCGCAGGTGAAAAAAACCCTGATCGCGATCGTGGTCAGTGCGCGGTCGCTATGAGCAACGGAGACAAAATCATGGCCCGTAAAATTACGCTTTTGCTGGCGTCCTCGATTTCAATGATGATCCCTTCGCTTGGGTTCGCTGATCCCACGCCGCCATCAACGCCGAGCACTACGATCAGCCAGCTCGATGCGTTGCACGATCAGATCGCTGTTCTCAAACAGCAGCTTCAAATCGCCAAGCTCAAGGCCGGTATATCGGATGCCGGCAAGAGTGGAAGCGGTGCGTCGGCTGCGACACCAACGGGATTTCCCGGCATTGGGTATGGTCAGCCTCGGCAATCAGCGCCGGTTACGTCGGCGCCCCAAGCGTCAATGCCGCGTGTGGTTTCGATCGATGGACGGGGTAGCAGCTTGTCTGCCGTGCTGATGATGCCGGACGGGGGCGAGGTCGTGGCGACTCCGGGCCTCGGCCTCGGTGATGGTCTCACTGTTCATGACGTGACCGCCTCGGGGGTCCGGGTGATGAAGGCGGGCAATCTGCTGCCTCTGCCTTTCATCAGCACCCAGGCCAGCACACAAGCATCGCCGGAACCCGTCGCGCCCGTCAGCGTGCCCACCCCGCTCGCTTATCCGCCGTCTTTGCCCGGCGCCGGTCAATGACAACCGCCCGGATTATCAATGTAGGTGACCGGCAATGGATTGCGGGTCTTGTTTGGCGGTCATTTGCTGATCGTCCGAAGCTCGCTGAGCTTCGAGAGGACGCCAAGGATCTCGGGGCGCATTGGGTGGCGGTTCGAGGCACCAGTCAGGTAATCCAGGCCGGCTTCTGTCCTGCGGTCGAGAGCGATAGGCCGAAGCGGATTTTCTCGCTGGCAGCGGCAATCGCACAGTCACAAGAACAGCCCTGGCTCGGGATTTACCAGCTTTCCGATGATCTCTGGTGGTATCTGGCGGTTCGCGACGGCCAGGCGGTGCTACCTGATGGTGACGTTGTTGGCAGCTATGAGACGATTCTAGAAGCGCGCCAGCGTCACGAAAACTATGCAGACTGGAAATATCTCAAGGGCACGCTGGGCGAAGATCTCCTGCCGATTTTGGAAGCGGCACGAGGTTCTGACGCCCTTGTTCCAGTTCGTTCGGTGGAGCCGGTTTCGCCATGGCGTGTCATTTTGCCGGGCATCGCGGCGATGCTGGTTGTCGCCGGAGGGGTATGGCTTTGGCACCGTCATGTTGAAGCTGTCGAACGGCATCGCATGGAAGCGCTCGCGGCTGAGCGGGCGCGTATCCTCGCCGAGCAGAAAGCGGTTTCGCCATTGCTAAGTTCGCCGTCGCCCGACCAGTGGCTTGCGGCTTGCGCAGCAGCGATTGGCCCCGTGAATGTGTCCGATGATGGCTGGGTCAACGCGGGCATAGCGTGCGGCGCCACAAGTGCGACCGTGACATGGAAGCGAGACACAGGCGCCACAGTGGCCCAGCGGCCATCCGGCGCGTTATCGGGCGATGGCAATAGTGTGGTTCAGTCAATCGCCTGGCCTGCATTGCCCCATGGTGCGGATGATGCGCAGGGCTTGGTGGCTTCTGACAACGCACTCTACGCTCTGTTGCAACCGCTCGGCGTGCAAGCGCAAATCTCGGCACCACCGGCGCCGCCTCGTCTGCCAGGGTCAACAGACACCACGAAACCACCTCCGATCCCGGCGCAATCCGTGGCGTTCACGTTGCCGGTGGCGCCGTTCGGCATAGGGTTCGATCAGGTACCAGGCTTACGCCTGACGTTTTTACTGAGAAAGCCGGATGGCTGGTCGATTCAGGGGATGATTTATGGACGGTGATGCGCGTATCGGTCGTGATCTGCCGGCTTTGCCAGATCATTTGAGCGAATTTATTGCGATCGATCACGCGATGCTGAAACTCTATGTCGAACCCCGCAGGAAAGCGGACCCGCTGCTGCTGACCTGGCTGGATCGCTGCCGTCAACGTGGCGTGAAATTCGATGTGGTTGCCCTCGATCTCGATGAGATTGTGGAGTGGCGGCGCAATGGGCTTCGTCCAACTGTGCGTTCCACTACCTCCGGAAATGACGCGGCCCTCGAAAATCGTGAAGCCGCCATGAACATACTGGCTCGCGGTGCAAGCTACACGGCCTCTGACATTCATATCCTGTTGCGGGGATCTCACACTGAGGTCCAGTTTCGTGTGAAGGGCGAGCTGCGCGTCGCGGAGCGCCTGACGCAAGAGGAAGGCGAGGCGATCATCCGTGCGTTCTACCAGGGGATCGCGGTCGTGAAGGATGCGAGCTTCACCCCGCTAGAGACGCAAAACGCTCAGATCAGCGGGCCGATCGTGCAAGAATATGGCCTGTCATCGGTTCGCATCGTGAGAGGCCCCGCGCACCCCGTCGAGGCGGGTGGTGGGTTCATGGTCCTCCGCTTGCAATACATGGATACGGCCGCGGCTCGGAAGCAGGGTGTTGGCCGGACCATCCTTGATTACCCGCGTCGCCCGGATGGCACTCTCCGGCTGGAAGAGATGGGCTATCTGGCCAAGCAGGCCGACAAGCTGCGCTATTTGATCGAGGGATCGAGCGGCATTGTCTTGTTCACCGGGCCAACGGGCTCGGGCAAAACCACGTCGATCTATGAGCTTCTACGGGAATCGGCGCGGCTATCGCCGATGCTGCGGCTGGTTTCGATCGAAAAGCCAGTAGAATATCCGATGCCCTGGGCCGTCCAGCTTTCGATCACGGGTGATGGCGTGGGTGACGATGAAGGCGATGCTTTCGGCGATTATCTGCGCCATTCGCTGCGTATGGACCCTGACTGGATTTTCCTCGGCGAAATCCGCTCGGCTGGCGTGGCACTGACGGCTTTCGAGGCATCGCTGACCGGCCACAAGGTGGTCAGCACAATTCATACGGAAGATCCGTTCTCGGTGCCGGACCGCATCGAAATCATGGATGCCGCCCGGTTGCCCCGCAAGATGTTCTGCAACAGCAAGATGATCCGGGGGATCGTGAATCAGCGGCTTGTCCCGCAGCTTTGCCCGCATTGCTCAGTGCCGTTGTCGGCGGCCGGCCGCGATGCGCTTTGGCCGAGGCTGAGCGCGGCTCTCGATACTTACGCGACGGCCTGGCAGCACTACGGCGACCTTTCCCGCGTCCATTTGCGCGGCGCAGGATGTGCGGCGTGTCATCATGACGGTATCAGCCGGCGAATTGCCATCGCCGAGGTGATTGTCACGGATGCCGATCTGATGCGGGATTTTGTTGATCATGGAGCGGATACCGCGCGCCGGAATTATCGTAAGCGGGCTGATGCGGATTGGTCAGTGTTGCATACTGCGATGGACGGCGTGATGGCCGGGCGGATCGATCCGCGCGATGTCGGCCGATATGTCGATGTTGTCGTACCAGCGGAAAGGGTTGATGAATGAATCTCGCGGTGCGGCGCGCGCAGGCGCTCATAGAGCGCTTGACGCCAAGAAAAGGGTTCAAACTGAAGGGCAGCGCGTTTGAAGCGCAACTAAACCGGCTGGCGTTTTCATGGTCTGTGCGCTCGGCACTATACAGGCATATGTCCGTTCAGGTCGGCAATCATATTGGTGAGATTGCGGCGCTTGAAACGTTCGTGCGCCGCCTCAAACGGCAGAAGCGCAAGAGCTGTGTGGCGGTGGTCGAAGATATAATCCGGCGGATGCGGGACGGCGGCCAATTGTCCGTCGCCCTGCGCCGCTGGGTGCCGATGGACGAGGCGTTGACGATTGCCGGCGGTGAAACCGCAGGTCGGATCGAGCAAGCCTTCGACCTGTTAGTGGAGTCAAAGACTCGTATCGCCAATGTGCGCCGAACCATGGTGAGCGCATTCACGACGCCGCTGGTCTATCTTTTCGCGATTTACGGTATGTTGTGGGCGATAGGGACGTTCTTTCTGCCGAGCATCGCCAGGACGGTGCCGGCGGATGCCGTCCATGGAGCCGGCGCGCTGCTCTACACGCTCGGCAATTTTGCGACCGGGCCATGGATGCTGATTCCCGTTCTTCTGCTGGTGGGAGGGGCCGGATGGACAACGTGGGCGTTGCCGCGTTGGACTGGCGCGCAGCGCGTGACCGTCGAGCGATTCTTCCCGTTCAATTTCTACCGGGACATTCAGGGCTATGTCTGGTTGCTGACATTCGCCTCGATGTTGCGTGCGGGCATGAGTGATACGCGCGTCCTTGATGACCAGTCGCGCTTCGCGACGCCATGGCTCCGGCAACGCCTTATCGCTGTGAGGCGGCGGATGCTGAACGGTCAGGGCCTCGCCCCGGCCCTGGAAAGTTCTGGGTTTGGATTTCCGAACCCGGAATTGATCGATGATATCGGCTCCATGTCCGATTTCGATGATTTCCCGGAGCGGATCATGCGTCGTGCCGTCCAGTGGGCCGATGAGCTGGAATGGATCACGAAGGCGCGCGTCCGGGCGCTCGGCTTCGCCTTCGATATCGCGATGTATGCGCTGATGCTCATCGTGTTGCTCGGCATAAATAGTTTGTCTGTCCAAATCGGGAATGTCCCCGGTTTGTAAAAGGAGAGTAAAAGCCCATGTCGGAAATTCTTGGTACTCTGTTCAAATACTTGCTTGGCCTACTGGCGATCGTCGCTGTGGTGGTGGTGTTGTATGAGGCACTATCCAGCAACAAAGTCTCAACCGCAGCGGCCGATGTGACCACGCTGCAATCCAATGTCGCGCAGCTTTATGGCGGCACGGCCAGCACGGCGTCGCTGAGTGATACGGTGGTGATTTCAGCGAAAGCGGCGCCTGATAGCATGGTCAGCGGGAACACGTTGTTGGACCCCTGGGCCGGTGCTGTCACCGTGCAGCCGGACGCCAACCCCGGCGAGTTCGATATTATCCTCGCGGGCATCCCGCAGTCGGCGTGCAACAAGCTGGCGACGGCGGTTTCATCCTATAAGAGCATTTCGATCAATGGCACGGCAGATTCCGCGCCTGTCGATCCGGGCACTGTGGCGACCCAATGCACGGCAGGAAGCAACAATCAGATTCAATTCACGTTTACGTCGTAATTGGGGCATCGGTGGAGCTTCTGGATCTTCCCTTCTCGGATTTGTTCGTAGGGGCCGATCCGGCGTCGTCTTGGCTTAAGGCGACGCCGGATGCGCGTGAGATGGAGTTTGTGCCAGAGGCACTATTTTCAGAGATAGAGGGGTTGCGGCGAGACCTGCTCGCGCGTTCGACCACGCAATCATTTAGTATCGAGTGGGGAACGTCCCGCCGTGAGCGGCTGCGCGTGAAGCCGTTGACGACGGCGCATATCGAACCGCTATTCGTTTGCCGGCGGTTTACCGGCACGCCGAAACCCATGATTGAGTTGGGGATACCCGCCGCGGTCGTTGACCGGCTATTAAGCCGCCCGGTTCGCAACGGGCTGATCCTGTTCATCGGCTCGATGGCCGCCGGTAAGACCACGGCGGCATCGAGCTTCACGGTGGAATATATCTCGCGTCATGGCGGTGTCGCCATGACCGTCGAAGCACCGATCGAGATGGATCTGGAAGGCCGTCATGGCAAAGGGATTGTCTATCAGACCGAGGTTGAATCGGATGATGACATGGGACCGGCCCTGCGCGGGATGCTGCGCAGCGCGGCCAATTTATTATTTTGCGGTGAGGTCAAGACGGATGTGGCAGCGCGTGAGGTTCTTAACCTGAGCACGTCGGGGCATCCTGTCGTCACGACATTTCATGGGCCGGACCTGCCGACTGGCTTGCTGCGGTTCGCGCGTTCGACCGGCGATCAGAATGATGCGCTCGCGCACGCGCTGACGGCGGTATTTCATCTCACGCTACGCAACCCGCGTCTCATGCCGGGCGTGCCGTTGCCGCCTGGCCTGCCCGGCCAGTCATCACCGCCTGAACGGCTGCTGACTGTATCTCCCTTGTTGGTGGTGGATGGCACGCGCGACCAGGTGCGCTCGGCCATCCGGTCGGGCAATTTCGACCAGCTCGGGAGTGAGATCGAGCGGCAGAGACGGTTATTTTTGGGAGGTGGCGCGCCATGATGTGGGCCATATTATCGGTGGTCATTGTGATGTCGTTTATCGGGATCGGTGCCATTGATCGCGGCCTGGCGCCGAACCCGCCGGCGGCTTCGCCGCAACCGGCGGCATTGGCAACAGGTCAAGACTTCATGATATATAGAAATGCGGTTCTCGCTTATGCCGAGGCGAATGTAGGCGTTGGTGCGGGTGGCAACGCGAACGTCTTGCCGCAATTTCTTACCCTGCCGCCGGGGGTGACATTAAGCAATTTACCCACCGGCATCGGCAATTTGATAACGCCCGGCCCGAACGGCTCTCGTGTCGTTTACACTTGGTCGCCAGCCCCGAATGGGGCTGTCGCTGCAACGGTGATGCAATTTGGCGGCGATCTTTCGATTGGCCGGGCCGAAGGCACAGTCTGGGAAACCCCCGGTGCTGGAACGATGGGGACACTGCCGGGCGGCATCCCTGACGGCGATATGATTTCTGTTGTGCAGCTAGGAGGCTGAGATGGGACCGATATTAGGCGCGCTGTTTGCGGTATTGATCGGCTTGCTCGCGGTGCGGCCGATCATCACCTACCAGGAAACCGCCCTGCACAACGTCCAGTCGGCGGCTACCGCTGGACAGATGCGGCAGATATCAACGGCCGCGCAAGCCTATATTCAGGCGAACTATTCAGCGGTCGAAGCCAACAGCACCGCTAGCTCGCCGGCGACGATCACCGTGCCCATGCTCGAAAGCACAGGCTATCTACCGCCGTCGATTTCTCCGACAAATCCTTTCGGCCAAACATGGGTGGTGCAGGTCTTGCAGCCGTCTCCGGGTCAGCTCCAAGCCCTTGTGCTATCCACGGGTGGAGCAACAATCCCGGAAAAGCAGGCTCCCGCAATCGCCACACAAACCGGCCAGGAAGGCGGCTTTGTGCCCTACAACGGTCAATACGGATCTCTGTCGCCTGCGGCTGCGCAAGGTGCGTATGGGCATTGGAGCGTGGCACTGAACGGTTATACCAATCCAGGTCCAGGACACCTTGCTGCCCTTTTGGCGTTCAACAATGGCAATCTCGAAAATGACTATCTCTACCGGGTGGCAGTGCCGGGCCAGCCGCAACTCAACACGATGCAGACAGCGTTGAATATGGGCAATAACGACGTTGACAACGCCAATAATATCCAAGCGAACGGCCGGATCGGCGCATTGGGCGAGCCCGCTGCGTCGGGGTATCCTGCCGGATGGGGCGGCGGTGTTCATACGTGGGATCTATACGCGAACGGTAGCGTGGGGTCTGGAACAAACGGAAGTCTGCTGGCTGTTTTAAGCGGTCAAAACGGCGCTGGTGGTCTGGTGCAGACCGAGAGCCCGAATGGGGCGGTCGAGTCCAACATAGAATCAGACAACAACCAATCGCATGTCACTGTTGGTAATAGTGCGGGTGCCTATGCGTCGATGAATGTGCCGGACAATGGATCGAATAATAATGCTTCAATCGTTACGAATGGTGCGATGGCTGTAAACAACCCCAATAATGGGTCGGCATCGTTTTATGCCTATAATAACGGCTATGCCGGTGTGACCGACACATTTACCGTTGGTTCTCGGGTGGAGCTTGGAACAGCCTTCGGCGGTGCTAATCAGGGAGGTGGCTGTAATCCGAACGGTGAAATTGCTGCGAACGCCAATGGCACCGGGCAACTCATGGCGTGTGTGAATGGCACCTGGCAGGCAGCGGGTGGCACAGGTTTCACACAGTCCTACCAGATGGGCGTAGGCAACGGCACCTGGTATCAAAATACCGGATCAGGGCCGATGTTCTTGGCATCAAATTGCAACGCGACGCCATACTCGTCGGGATACGTCGAGAACGTGACAATTATCGTTCGCAACTCAGCCGGACAACAAATTTCTAATAGTAACGGGCAGGTCCAAGAAGGCGGCAGTGACGCCAATTTTGCAGGCATTCCTTCTGCTTCCGCCGTAGTTCCCGCTGGTGACTATTTCGATGTTGTTGGTTCAAATATGTCCTGCTCACTCATGGTAACGAGGTAATACACTAATGAATGCTGATATGCGTGACTATGATCTGGCGTGCGAAGTCTGTCGTGAAACGACTAGCCTTGCGCTTGAAAAAGACGGGTTTCCGGTGCGGCGTTGCCAACGCTGTGAGTTCTTATTCGTGGCTCCGCGCCCGTCGGAATCCGTGGTGATCGATTACTATGCGCAGAATTATCGCGGGGCGAACGAGACCTTTTACCCCAAAGCCTTTGACCGGAAATGGCGCGGCTTCTGGCAAAGTCTCTTGTTCATTCCTTACGCCGCTGGGCGCCGGGTGCTCGATCTCGGGTGTGGCGGCGGCTTCATGGTCGATGCACTTGGGCGTTTCGCGCGCGAGGCGGTCGGCGTCGATATCTCGAAAAATAGCATTGCCTATGCGAAGCGGGCCTTCCCTCGGCATCGCTTTTACGCCGAACCTCTCTCAGAGTTCGCCAGGCGAGGTGAGCAGTTCGATTTTGTGTTCTCGTCAGAAGTGCTCGAACACGTTCTTGATCCGCGCGAGTTCATGATGACTCTTCGCGATTGTGTTCGTCCTAATGGCTTCGCCTATATATCAGCACCGGATGCAGGCCACCCGGCCGTGCCGTCCGATCTCGCGCAATGGGGGGATATCTGCCCGCCGGAGCATTTGCAATGGTTCAACTTCCGCAATCTGACATGGTTATTTGCCGAATATGGGTTTGTTCCGCATCGTCGGTTTCGGTCGAAAACCCCATCACACTCGGTCATCTTTCAGAAGGTAGGAAGCTAGGCGTTGCTACCAACTTTTCATATTGTGCCAGCGGCGCTGATTGTTATTATTGTGTTGAGTTTCGCGATTGCGGCCATAAAGGGGTTGCCGTCGTCGCGAACCGGCCTTCGGCAGTTTCGGGCAAAACCGGCATTATTGACAGAGAATGAGCGGCAATTCTTTGGTGTTCTTCAAACCGTTATTGGTGCGGATCGCGTGGTTTTTACCCAGGTGCGCATCGCCGACTTCGTTAGTTCGACATCTGATGGAGTCCGTGGACTGCATAGAATCACGAGTCGGAGCGTCGATTTTGTGGTGTGTGACCGTCTCTCAATGGCAGTCATCGGCTGCATAGAGCTTGATGATCGATCTCACAGCAAACGCAAGCGGGTGGAGCGGGATAGAGATGTTAACGCAATCCTCGGTGCCTGTGGCATTCCGCTTATCCGCATTCCCGCCAAGTCAAACAATGTGGGATATACCGCCACATCCTTAGTCTCGAAACTTACTTTTCTACAATCATCGTCGAATCAGGGGGGGTCATGATTGCAATGTCATGCGTTGCTGCTGCGTCGGTCAACTACGCTGTGACCCCTCCCGCGATCGAAGCTGTTCTTTCAAAGCCAGCGAGTGCTGGCGGAATAGGACCAATGCACATACCGGCGGCCTGGCTCACTATCCTGAGCCGGGTAGGATTCGCTCCAAACAAGGTAATTCATGATCGCTGCACGAATATCGAAGCAGGCGCATGGGTCATGGCGTTCGATCAAATGCAATCAGGTCTTAAGGCGCCAGCTCCCTCCGCGCCTCCTTCGCCGGTACTGCCCGCCAGTGCTCAAGCGATCGACCGGCCTGACGCGACCTGCATACAGGGCGCGGCACAATTCTATCACCTGCCGGTTGCGTTGTTTTCCGCTGTGTTGCGCACCGAAGGCGGCACGGTTGGTCAGATCCATCGCAACGCCAATGGCAGCTACGACATGGGACCAGCGCAGATCAATTCGACCTGGCTGCCCACGTTGGCCCGTTCGGGAATTACGCGCGGAATGGTGATCAATAACGGCTGCCTGAACGTGTCGTTGGGTGCGTGGATTTTGGCGCAGGCGATGACGGGGGCAAATCCGCACGATCCTGCGCAATACTGGCAGCATGTCGGTGACTACAACTCGCATACGCCGCAATGGAACGCGAAATACGCCCGTATGGTCTGGAATAATCTAAAGTGATAGGCTTGAGCGTATCATTATGAAGTGCTATTCCTGAATGCGGTTTCACCGCTCGCAACAGGAGATGTTTCATGAAGAAGGCGCTTTCCATTCTCGCTCTATCCACGGCCCTCGCTGGCCCTGGGCTTGCCCATGCCGCTGTCACGATGCCGCCCGTGGCGGTAAACCTTGGCGTCGGCACGGAAGGGATCGGCGGGGGAATTTCAACCCAGCTCGTTCCGCACACGCTGAACCTCAATATCGGCCTGTCCAGGTTTGGGCATAATTTCCATTTTACGGCCGACAATGCGAATTTCAGTTCGCACCTTCGTCTTGGCGCGATCCCTATCGTTCTGGCCTGGTATCCGTTCCACGGGAATTTCTCGCTCAATGCCGGCGTCTATATCAATCAAAACCAGGTGTCGGCGACGGCAACCCCGGATGCGGGCGGGATCTACACGATCAACGGCAATCGCTATACCGCCTCGCAGGTTGGCTCGATGAGCGGTAAGACGCATTTCAACCAGGTTGCACCCTATGTTGGTGTGGGCTGGGGCAACCCTTTCGATGGCGGCCGCTGGACGTTCCTGGCCAATGCCGGGGCAATGTATGAAGGCAACCCGCAAGTGCGCCTGAGTGCAACCGGCGCGGCCAGCAACCCCCAGCTCGCGGCCGCTGTCGCCGCGGCCCAGCGTTCCGTAAACTCGAAGCTGCATCTCCTGAACTGGTGGCCGGTGGTCACATTCGGCGTCGCCTA
>JAQTXO010000426.1 GCA_028688765.1 Acidiphilium sp.
CCGCCGACGACGCCCGCGCCCTGGCCAAACCCGCCCCGATCCGCCACGTCGCCGAACACCAGCCCAAACCCGCCCCACTCGCCCCCGCCCCGATCGCCCCCGCTTCGATCGCTCCCGTTTCGATAACGCCGGCCCACGATCACGACGATCATGGCCACGATCATCATCACCACGACCATCACCACGATCATGGCCACGACCACGCCTGCACCGACACCGGCTGCAACCACCCGGATCATGACCACGACCACGGGCACGACCATGCCCATCAGGACGCCCTCGGCTTCGGCTCCTGGGCCGGCACGCTCGACACGATCGTCGACACCGATGCCCTCCGCCACGTGCTCGATGCCGCCGCCGCCGGCGAATTCGGCACCATCGCCCGGCTGAAAGGCCTCGCCCGCTCCGGTCGCGGCTGGGTGCAGTTCGACATCGCGGGCCACCGCGCCAGCATCTGCGCCTTCGCCGCCCCGGCCGACGAACAACCCCGCGTCATCGCAATCGGCCGCAACCTCGATGAAGCCGGCCTCGCCGCCGCCTTCTCCGGCTGCTCCATGCGCCTCGCCGCCGAATAACGCACCGAACTGGGAGACGACTGATGAATTACGAAAATTTCTTCACCACCAGCCTCGACCAACTCCACCGCGACGGCTCCTACCGCGTCTTCGCCGACATCGAACGCCACGCCGGCAGCTTCCCGCAAGCCACACGTTACGGCGCGGACGGTGAACGCAAGGTCACCGTCTGGTGCTCCAACGACTATCTCGGCATGGGCCAGCACCCCACCGTGCTGAGCGCGATGCACGAAGCGCTCGACAAATGCGGCGCAGGCGCGGGCGGCACCCGCAACATAGCCGGCACCAATCATTTCCACACCCTGCTCGAACGTGAACTCGCGGACCTCCACGCCAAGGACAGCGCCCTGCTGTTCAACTCCGGCTACATGTCGAACTGGGCCTCGCTCTGCACCCTCGCCCACAAACTGCCCAACTGCGTCGTCCTGTCCGATGCCTCGAACCACGCCTCCATGATCGAAGGCATCCGCCACAGCCGCGCCCAGTGCGAGGTCTTCGCCCATAACGACCCCGCCGACCTCGCCCGCAAACTCGCGGCGATCGACCCCACCCGCCCCAAGCTGATCGCCTTCGAATCGGTCTACTCGATGGACGGCGACGTCGCTCCCATCGCCGAGATCTGCGACGTCGCGGATCACTACGGCGCCATGACCTATCTCGACGAAGTCCACGCCGTCGGCCTCTATGGCAAACACGGCGGCGGTATCTCCGAACGCGAAGGCCTCGCCCACCGCCTTACCGTCATCGAAGCCACCCTGGCCAAAGGCTTCGGCGTGATCGGCGGCTACATCACCGGCTCGGCCGCCCTGTGCGACTTCGTCCGCAGCTACGCCTCAGGCTTCATCTTCACCACCGCTTTGCCGCCGATGGTCGCTGCCGGAGCGCTCGCCAGTATCCGCCACCTTAAATCCAGCAGCACCGAACGCGACCGCATGCATGACCGCGTCGCCCGCCTCCGCGCCAAGCTCAGCCGTGCCGGACTGCCCCATATCGACAATCCCAGCCACATCGTCCCGGTCATGGTGGGCGATGCCGTCCAGTGCAAATCGATCAGCGACGCCCTGCTCGACCGCTTCGCGATCTACGTCCAGCCGATCAACTACCCCACCGTCCCGCGCGGCACCGAACGCCTCCGCCTGACCCCCTCGCCGCTCCATACCGACGCCGATATCGACCACCTGGTCGACGCCCTCGCCACGATCTGGCACGAAAGGTCGATCCGCCACGCCGCCTGACCGCCCACTGCCTTGTCCCTCGGCCGCGCCCCCCAATATTCGGTCGAGGAGCCCGGCACACCGCCCCTCCGGCGCGCGTCGGAGATCACCTTGCTGAAACACCTCGCTTTCGCCGCCGCCGTCCTCGGCCTCACCGCCTGCGCCATCCCCAGACCCGGCAGCTTCTACCGCAACATCAGCGCCAAAGGTGCCCGACCCGGCACGATCCTGCGCGAACGCCCCTACGCCGCCTCACCATCGGATGCCACCGCCATCCAGGTGATCTACGCCTCCACCGGCGTCAGCGGCCACCGCGTCCCGGTCTCCGGCGTCATCTACATCCCCCATACCAAAGCGCCGAAAGGTGGTCGCGACATCATCGCCTGGGCCCACCCCACCACCGGCGCCGCCGCCGGCTGCGCCCCCTCGCTCGACGCCCACAACTTCGCCGGCCTCAGCCTCGCCGGCAGCATCCCCGGCCTGCAGAAATTCCTCCACGCGGGCGATATCGTCGCCGCGACCGACTATCAGGGCCTCGGCGTCGCAGGCACCCACCCCTATCTGATCGGCAACGCCGAAGCCGCCGACATCATCGACAGCGTCCGCGCCGCCCGCGCCCTCCCGGGAGCCGATGCCAGCCGCAATTACGGCGTCTGGGGCCACTCACAAGGCGCCCAGGCCGCCCTCTTCGCCGGCCAGACCGCCGCAGCCTACGCGCCCGATCTCCACCTCGTCGGAATCGCCGCCGCCGCCCCGCCGACCGCGCTCGGCCCCGAATTCCAGCACCCCAACTCCAACAGCGGCCGCGTCCTCACCGCCTATGTCTACGCCACCTGGTCGAAACTCTACCATGTCAGCATGACACCCCCGGTCGCCCCGCAAGCGGTCCCCCTGGTCGAAAAAGCCGCGACCAAATGCATCAACTCGGTCGGCCAATACCTCATCGCCGCCCGCGCCGGTGCCGCCCTCAAACCCGTCTTCCTCGCCCGGAACCCGCTGACCACCCCGCCCTGGCCCGCCCTCTTCCACGAAAACTCCCCCGGCTACGCCCCCGCCGGCGCACCCCTCCTGATCACCCAGGGCACCGCCGACACCACCGTCCTGCCGAAATACACCAACGCCTTCGTCCGCCGCGCCTGCCAACGGGGCGACACCGTGGACTACATCAAACTCAAAGGCGTCACCCACATCTTCACCGGCTACCGCTCGGCCAGACTGGTCGCCGCCTGGTTCGCCCAGCGCTTCGCCGGCACCCCGCCGCCCACCACCTGCCCCGGTTGGATCGAAGTCAAAGGCTGACCAGCCACGCCTCCCACTCTGCTGAGCCGAACACCACCACATCCCCCGCCCCATGCCGCAGCAACGACTCCCGCGTCGCCGCCACCGGCACCGGCAGATCCCCCACCCCGTTCACCACCACCTTGGCCACCACCACCCCCGCCACCCGCAACGCCTCGATCGTGCACAGCGTATGACTGATCGCACCGAGATACCCCCCGCACACCACAATCGCCGGCAACCCCAGCGCCACCATCCAGTCCCGCACCGTCCGCCGCTCATCCAGCGGCACCATCGCCCCGCCCACCCCCTCGATCAACAAGGGCACATCCCCCGCCGCCCTCTCGCGCCGACAGAACTCCACCACCTCATCGAACGGCACCAACCCCCCCGCCC
>JAQTXO010000427.1 GCA_028688765.1 Acidiphilium sp.
CGCGTTTCGGGCCGCGCAACTCGATCTCGCCCGAGGGCGTTTCGGGAGACATCGTGGCACCGAGCGCGATCCGCCGGGGGCCGTGGAAGGTGACGATATCGTGCGGCTGCAACGGGGCCAGCGCCTGCCCCGCGATTTTCGCGAGATGATCGGCGGCGGCGGCCTGCATCCGCGCCGGGATTTCTTCGGAGAATAATTCGAGGAAGAATTCGGCCATCAGACCCGCTCTCCGGCAACCCAGGCTTCGGCGCAGGATTTGGCGAGGGTTCGGACCCGGCCGATGTAGCTGGCGCGTTCGGCGACCGAGATGACGCCGCGCGCGTCGAGCAGGTTGAACAGATGGCTCGCCTTGATGCAGTAATCATAGGCCGGCTGGGCGAGGTTGCGGGCGATCAGGGCCGCGCATTCGGCCTCGGCATCCGCGAAGTGGCGGATCAGCATGTCGGTGTTCGCGACCTCGAAATTATGGGTCGAGTAATCGCGCTCGGCGCGGCGGAAGACATCGCCATAGCTCAGCGAGCGGGGGGTGCCGGGCGGATTGAAGGCGAGGTCGAACACGTTTTCGACGCCCTGGACATACATGGCGAGGCGTTCCAGCCCGTAGGTCATTTCGAAGCTCGGCAGATCGACCGCGATGCCGCCGACCTGCTGGAAATAGGTGAACTGGCCGACCTCCATCCCGTCGCACCAGATTTCCCAGCCGAGGCCCCAGGCGCCGAGGGTGGGGCTTTCCCAATCGTCCTCGACGAAGCGGAAATCGTGCAGCAGCGGGTCGAGCCCGATGGCGCGGTAACTGTCGAGCAGCAGGTCCTGCGCGTTTTCCGGGCTGGGTTTGATGATGACCTGATACTGGTAATAATGCTGGAGCCGGTTGGGGTTTTCGCCGTAGCGGCCATCGGACGGGCGGCGGGAGGGCTGGACGTAGGCGGCGGCCCAGGGTTTGGGGCCGAGGGCGCGCAGGGTGGTGGCGGGGTGGAAGGTGCCGGCGCCCATTTCGATGTCGTAGGGTTGCAGGATGACGCAGCCCTGCGCCGCCCAGAACCGGTGCAGGGCGAGGATCATATCCTGGAAACTGAGTGGCTTCTGATCGTTCATGATTTCGTGGTACAAATTCCGTGTGTCGCCGGGCATTTCCGCGACGCACCATTACGGGGCGGATCGGATGAGGGCAAGATTGCAGCGGGCGGACGGGGTGGGAATCGCGGTGGTCGCGGGTTGGGCGGCGGCGGCGATCCTGTTTCGGGAATTGACCATCGTGCCGCGCGCCTATGTCGGGATTTGCGCGGCGGCGCATCCGCCGCTGGTCTGCGTGGTGCGCCAGGCGGTGCTGTGGGCGCAGTATGAACGCTGGTTCGGCATGGCTGCCCTGCTGCTGGGGGTTGTGGGGTTCGCTTTCGCGCGCCGGAGCCTCGGGGTTGCGGCGCTGGCGGTGGGCATTGTCGCCACGGTGAATTACAATGGCACCGAAGGCATCATCGGCGCATCGCTCGGGCTGTGGGCATGGCTGGAAGCTGCCACGACCAAGGGGGATACGCACCATGCTCGCCAATGACCGGACCACGCTCGATTTCGACCTCGGCGAGGAGATCGATGCGCTGCGGGACTCGGTGCGGCGGTTCGCCGCCGCCGAGATTGCGCCGCGCGCCGCCGCGATCGACCGGGAGAATGAATTTCCCGCCGATTTATGGCCGAAATTCGGGGCGATGGGGCTGCTCGGGGTGACGGTGCCGGAAGCGTATGGCGGGGCGGGGATGGGGTATCTCGCGCATGCGGTGGCGATGGAGGAGATTTCGCGGGCGTCCGCCTCGGTCGGGCTGTCCTACGGGGCGCATTCCAATTTATGCGTCAACCAGATCAATCTGAACGGGACCGAGGCGCAGAAGCGGCGGTATCTGCCGGGGCTGATCGATGGCTCGGCGGTAGGGGCGCTGGCGATGAGCGAGCCGGGCGCGGGGTCGGACGTGGTTTCGATGCGGTTGCGGGCGGACCGGCGGGGCGGCGATTACGTGCTCAACGGGACCAAGATGTGGATCACCAACGGGCCGGATGCCGATACGCTGGTGGTCTATGCCAAGACCGATCCGGCGGCGGGGGCGCGCGGGATCACCGCGTTCATCGTCGAGAAGACCATGAAGGGGTTTTCCTGCGCGCAGAAGCTCGACAAGCTCGGGATGCGCGGCTCGAATACCGGGGAGCTGGTGTTCGAGGATTGCGCGGTGCCGGAAGCGAATATTCTTGGCGGGCTGGGGCGCGGGGTGAACGTGCTGATGAGCGGGCTCGATTACGAGCGCGCGGTGCTGGCGGCCGGGCCGCTCGGGATCATGCAGGCGGCGCTGGATGTCGTGGTGCCGTATGTTCATGAGCGCGAGCAGTTCGGGCGGAAGATCGGGGAGTTCCAGCTCATTCAGGGCAAGCTCGCGGATATGTACGTGACGCATTCGGCGGCGCGCGCCTATGTTTATGCGGTGCTGCGGGCGTGCGACCGGGGGATGACCAGCCGCAAGGATGCCGCCGGGGCGATTTTGTATGCCGCCGAACGGGCGACCTGGATGGCGCTGGAGGCGATCCAGTGCCTCGGCGGCAACGGGTATATCAACGATTACCCGACCGGGCGGCTGCTGCGCGATGCCAAATTGTACGAGATCGGGGCGGGGACGTCCGAGATCAGGCGGATGCTGATCGGGCGGGAGTTGTTCAAGGAAACCGCCTGAGGTTTGCGGCGCCGGGGAGTCAGGCCACGCGCTCGCCGGCGCGCCAGACCGCGCGGACGATGGGGTGGGTTTCGTGGAGGTGGACGCGGATGAGGTCGGCGCGCTGGCCGGGCGCGAGGCGGCCGCGATCGGTCAGGCCGACCATGGCGGCGGGGTTGGCGGTGATCAGGGCGATGGCTTCGGGCAGGGTGCAGGCACCGGTGTGGGCGCCAATGTGGGCGCAGGCGAAGGCGGCTTCGAGCATGGCGGCGGGGACGTAGTCGGAGGCCAGGGCATCGACCAGCCTGTCGCGGATCAGGTCGATCGCGGCGACGTTGCCGGAGTGCGAGCCGCCGCGCACGATGTTGGGGGCGCCGGCGATGATGCTCATGCCGCAGGCGCGGGCGGCGGCGGCGGCTTCGCGGGTGACCGGAAATTCGGCGATGGCGATGCCTTCATCATGGTTGCGGGCGATCTCCCCGGTGGTGCGGTCGTCGTGCGAGGCGATCGGCACGGCGCTTGTGCGGGCGCGTTCGAGCACGGCGGCGCGATTGGGGCGGGTGAAGCGGGACTGGGCGTCCGTCAGGCGCTCGATCATCGCGGTGATCGCGTCCTCGGTGTGGCCGTCATGGCGGCGCATGGCGCGGTATTTTTCGAGGTCGGCGAACTGGCCGACACCGGGGCTGTGGTCCATCACGCTGAGCAGGCGGGTGCGGGGGTCGCCGATCGCGCCGTCGAGCAGGGCGGGCAGGTCGGCGGCGGGG
>JAQTXO010000428.1:0-401 GCA_028688765.1 Acidiphilium sp.
AACCTGCCGGCACCGCCCTGGATGCTGGCGGGCTGACCCGCCTGGGATAATGCCGGGTGGACCCGGCGGGACCGGGGGGCTATGCACTCGGCATGACCGCGGCCCCGTTGCGCGAACCCCACGACGCCCTGCCCGCCGAGCCGACCCAGGCCGAACGGTTCTGCCGCGCCCGGACCGCGCAATCATCGGCACTGCTCGAAGATTACGTCGAACTGATCGCGGACCTGCTCGCGATCAACGGCGAAGCCCGCCCGATCGATATCGCGCGGCGACTCGGCGTGTCTCACCCGACCGCGGCGAAAAGCATCAACCGGCTCAAACGCGAAGGACTGGCAACCTCGAAACCCTATCGCGGCGTGTTCCTGACCGACGCTGGCCTCGCCCTGGCCGAACGGGTGCGG
>JAQTXO010000428.1:411-3450 GCA_028688765.1 Acidiphilium sp.
AGTTGCTCGAAGCAATCGGCGTGCCGCCGGAAACCGCAGAGGCCGACGCCGAAGGAATCGAACACTACGTGTCCGACGTGTCGCTCCGCGCGTTCAGCCGGTTTTTAAAAGCACGAGGACAGACGGCAACCTGAACCGAAAGATCCAATATGGACCACGCTATCGCCGTCATTACCTCGATCATCTACGCCCTCGCCGGACTCGTGATGCAGCTCATCGCCTTCATCGACGGACTCCTGATCGGATTCATGAACGACCTGCACGTGCCGCCCCATATCCAGACCATCCTGCTCGTGGTGGTGGCCATTGCCCTGATCATCATGGCAATCAGACTGCTCGGCGGGGTGTTCGCCACCCTCATCGTGATCCTGCTGCTCCTGCTGGTGCTGCACCGGGTCGATCCGGGATTGGGTATGACACATGGCGGCAGCACTGCGTCGGGAACGTCTTCCAAGATTTGAATTGCGCGTGGTGTAGGCAAAGGCAAGGCAAGGCAAGATAGGGCTTCTTTTTTGTAAAAAAGAAGCAAAAAACTTTTTTGATCTGGGACTGCGCTGTTTGACGGGGCGGAGACCCAGATCAAAAATTTAGTGTCAAGTGGTGCTTGCGTGCGAGTCTGGTTGATGAATTGTCTGCAATGGTGTTTCTGGAAACAGCAGGAAATCTATGCTGGTTTCGTGCCACTGAAACGGCACGGGCCAAACGAATAAAAGTTTTTTGCTTCTTTTTTACAAAAAAGAAGCGCTTGAGCTTCCTTCCCCTTTATCTGCACCTTTATCGCCGAGGTCCAGTTCCGGTTCCGGTTGCAGGCGGGATTCGGCTTCGGCCTGGAGGTGTTTGAAGCTGCGGCGGCTGAAGGGGAGCATTATGAGGTAGGCGGCGGCGATGAGGGCGAGGCCGAGCCAGGGGTCGGCGAGGAGGATGGCGGCGAAGACGACGACGCCGAGGAGGAGGACGAGGGCGTATTGGGGGGGGACTTTGAAGTTTTTGAAGCTCCAGACCGGGAGGGTGGAGACGCAGAGCAGGGCGGTAGCGACGAGGACGGCGGCGCTGAGGGCGGGGGCGCGGGCGAGGTCGGCGAGCCAGACGATGTTGTGTTCGGCGGCTTCGAGGCCGAGGTAGATCGGCAGGAGTGAGAGGGCGGCGCCGGCGGGGGCGGGGACTCCGGTGAAGAAGTTGTTGGCGAAGCGGAAGGCGGGGGGGGGGCCGTCATCGGTGTGGGGGAGTTCGTCGATGGCGGCGTTGAAGCGGGCGAGGCGGAGGGCCATGCTGGCGGTGAACATGAGTTCGGGGAGGTAACCGAACGCGCCCCAGTCATCGAGTGACCAGAGGTAGAGGACGAGGCTGGGGGCGACGCCGAAGCAGAGGAAGTCGGACAGGCTGTCGAATTCCGCGCCGAAGCGGGAGGTGGCTTTGAGGAGGCGGGCGAGGCGGCCATCGAGACCGTCGATCGCGCCGGAGACGGCGATGGCGATGACGGCGGCGCCGAAGCGGCCATCGAGGGCGAAGCGGATGGCGCTGAAGCCGACGCAGAGGCCGACCAGGGTGAGCAGGTTGGGCAGCATGCGGTTGAAGCTGAGGCCGCGCAGCCGGGGGCGGCGGGCGCGGCGGCGGCGCGGCAGGGCGAAGCGCGCGGGTTTTCCGGCGTCGTTCCCAGGCTGGTCGTTCAAAGGCTGGTCGTTCACAGGCGGGTCGTTCACAGGCCGGGCGGGGGGGTGGTGGGGATGTCGGCGGCGGGCGGGATGCCGAAGGGGGTGGCGGCGATGGTGGCGAGGACGGTTTCGCCGCCGATGGCGCGTTGGCCGATGGTGACGAGCGGGAGTGTGCCGGGCGGCAGGTAGACATCGGTGCGGCTGCCGAAGCGGATGGTGCCGAAGCGGGCGCCGGTGGCGACGTGGTCGCCTTCGTGGACGTCGCACAGGATGCGGCGCGCGATCAGGCCCGCGATTTGCACGATGGCGATTTCGGCGCCGTTGTCGAGGCGCAGGGCGAGGGCGTTGCGTTCGTTGTTGTCGGAGTCTTTGTCGGCCGCGTTGACGAAGGTGCCGTGGCGGTAGGCGATGCGGGTGATGGTGCCGGCCATGGGGATGCGGTTGACGTGGACATCGAGCACCGAGAGGAAGATGGCGATGCGGGGGAGCAGGGTGGCGGGCAGGCCGAGTTCGGGCGGGGGGATGGCGAGGTCGACCCGGGTGATCAGGCCATCGGCGGGGGCGACCAGGGCATCGGCGCGGGGGGGTGGGATGCGATCGGGGTCGCGGAAGAAATAGAGGCAGAACAGAGTGAGGATCACGCCGATCCAGGCGAGCCAGCCGGCGAAGATGAGGCCGAGGACGATGAGGACGAGGCCGCCGGCGATGAACGGCAGGCCGGCCCGGTGCGGCGGCGCCAGGACCGAGCGGATCGAGTGAAAAATATCCATGCCCCGATTATGCCCGCAACCGGGGATTTGTGGCAAGCAAGCGGGCGGTTCAGGTTTTGCGGTAGGTGAGGACCAGCACGTCGCGGAAGGCGGGTTCGGTGGGTCGGAGCGGGACGACCGGGGTGACGCCGTGGAAGACGCGGCGGTCGTTGACGAAGGCGGCGTCGCGCGGGTGGGTGAGGGTGAAGCTGCCGAGGAGGTTGCCGTCGAGAGTGTGGATGGTGGTGGTGCCCTGATGGCTGTTGGCGCGGCGGACCATCAGGACCAGGACGTAATCGACGCCGTCGCGGTGCATGCCTTCGGGGGTTGGGAGGCCGGTGCCGTCGGGCCCGGTTTCGATGCGGAACTGGTGGGCTTCGATGTGCCAGGGGGTGATGCCGGCCTGTTGCTCGAACAGGGAGCGGGTGAAGCCGAGCAGGGCCTGGAAGGTGAGGCCGTCCGCGACTTCGGGGTCGATCGGGTCGAACCAGCGTTCGATGCCGCCGTTGAGGCTGTTGTAGTCGCGGGCCTGGTAGTGGGGCTGGTGGGCGCTGCGGTGGATGGTTTCGCCGGGGGTGGCTGAGAAGACGGCGAAGCGGCGGCGGCGGTAGCGCCCGCCATCGGCCATGTAGGTATCG
>JAQTXO010000429.1 GCA_028688765.1 Acidiphilium sp.
CGATCCCCGCCATTCCGCGTCTCCGGATGCAGCGCCTCGTAAGCCTCTTTGCGGCGCTGCGTGAACAAAGCGCGCTCGGAGGGGGTGAGGCGCGGGCCGCGCAAGTTTTCATCGCACTCGGCAATCTGCCGCTGCAACTCGGTCAGAGTCACAATATGAGCAGGGATGGAAACGAGACCTAAAGACTTGCACGCCTCTAACCGATGCAGACCAGCGACAAGCAAGAAGCCGTCCACAAAAACATTCGCTCGCATCACCGGATGCGGGCAAACGCTGATAGGATTAAGAAGGCCGACCTCTGCGATGCTTTCCGCCAATGCTTGAACCTGATCAGCGTCAGCGGACCGCAAGCGGTCCCCAACCCTGATCAAATCAATATCTATCTCTGGCATCACTTGCCGGCCTTCCATTTCGTTCCGAGAATGTGAAATGAGCTCCAGGCATTAGGCTTACAGTATTCGAGGTTTTTTCCTTGGAAAGCAGCGTTCCACCCAAGTGCAGCCGCTTTGGTCTGGTTTTGCCGGGCAGTATAACCGCCTGTGGCTTCCATATTTCGCAAGAATGACCACAGAGCCTTGGCCGGGTGAGGCTTAACAACCTCCTCTGCGGCGACAGCGTGCCAAAACTCAAATGCGGCGGTCGGCTGATAACGTGCGGTTTCGAGGGCGACAGCCAAAACGGATGCGCGCAGAACGTAGTTTTGAGATGCGCGTGGCGTACCTGCGAGCGCTGAAGAAATCAACTCAATGTGGGGAGCATACTGTTCTAGCATCTCAATCCGGCTGGTCCGGCTATGCGACGCCAATTCCCATTGACCGGTAAAGTCACCTTGGATTACCCCGAGCGCCGGGACCGCTTTGCTTGCAAGAGGAATATTCTCACCTTTCCCCGACGCGCGGATTGCGTCCATCCAAGTCCGTGCTTTTTGGAGATCAAAGTTCGCGTATATTGCCGCTACCTCGTCTTCTGAATTGACGGAGCGATAGATGATGACAAGAGGATAGGGGCGTCCAAGCCGAACGACCGCCTCAAGGGTGTGATTGCCGTTGACAATGAAGCGGCGGAAATCCGGCGTCTCACAAACAAAAATTGGCGTCCCGTCTACGAAATAATCATTTTTCATCTCGCCCGACAACCGAATAATGTTGTCATCTGACATTCGCCTCTGGCGATCAAAATGCCAGTTATCCCGCATCTTGCGTGCCATTTCAGGCGTTACTAGGACACTCTCAGACCGGATACGGGCAACCCGCGCCATCAGGGCATTTTGGTTGACTTGGTCGTGAAGAATGGATACAGATTTAGCAGACATTGACGGACCTTTCGTATATGCCCCGCAGGCCCACCCTGCGGGGTATTTGATTATGGAGAACGGTCGCGCAATTACTTATTTGCACGTTGTGTCTCCACTAATTCGTTGATCTGGTCGGCGAGTTCCCGACACTCGGCCATGAGTCGAACCAAGACTGCGCCTGACGCGGCGTGTTCGCCTGCGATCCAGTTCTCAGCCGTACGTGGTGAGACGCAGGCGATGCGGGCGAGCTCTTTGGCGGCGCACTTCTTTTGCGACCATTCTTTTTTGACCCACCCGGCAAAAACAGTTTCATAAGTTACGCTCATGGCAAAACACCGAAGTTTTCGGGTGTTTTTCGCCCTATAATTTCGCACATCAATTCTCCTATATTCCAAATTACCAGTAAGGAACGAAGGAGATGCGAATTGCGAAAGAGAAAGAGGCCCCGCGAGCCACCAAGACTGCCGCCGCCCGGCCGAACCAACAACGAGGCGGCGGCAGATCGGTGACACAGCGCCACACGATAGGGACCGCTGCGCTCGGAACGCAGCGGATTGGCGGCATCATGCCGCGCAATGCAATTCGGAAAAGACTCCCCGGCGCGGCGGCAAACCGGCCGGGGAGCAAGGTTACAGGGGAAACGTCCAAGAGCGCGCAACCGCCGAACCCCACGCTGCGCGCCAGCGTGGCCGGAATTAGTCATTGCGTGCAGCCTTCAGTTCGCGATGCCGCTCACGATGATGCGTCGGACAAAGCCACATGACCTCTAACGGTTTGGAGTAATCATCATGATGAGCATGAACGAGAGCATCGGTGCCGCAACGCTCACACGGCTGGCGATCGAGCCTGCCAGAAGCAATCGCGTTCGCGACCGCTCGATGGGCCAAATCCTTTTCCCGGTTTGCCGCGCGATAGGCGTTGTTCTTGGCTCTATTCACGTCGGGTCGCTCTTGCCGATAACGCCGAAGGCGCTCAGCCCGCTTGATCGGACACTCCGGCTTGTGCGGCCTGCGCCTCTTGCTGGCCTCGCTCATCACGCCACCAGCCCGATCAAGAGCAGCAGCGCGAGAAAATACGCGGTCCACGCGAGGCCCAAGAGGCTCAGATGGTCCGAGACCGGCGGCGCGACGGCGCGGATTTCGTGGCGGATGAGCCAGATCATGCGGCGGTGGCCGGTTCGTCGCGCGGGTACAGATCGGCGCGCAGATCATGACGGCTGATCCCGGTAGCGCGCTCGACATCCAGCACACGCTCAGCAGGAACGCGCTTCCACACAAAAACAGAGGCGCGATGAAGGCCAAGGAGCGCCGCCAGCTTGGTTCGGCCCCCCACCTGTGCAGCAGCGATATCGACGATGTTCATGCCGATATGTTGGCATGTCCAACATACTTTCGTCAAGCCTTAATGTTGGACGAACCAGCCCATGCAAATTTTGCGCAGGATAAACTACTCCCATGCAAACAGAATCTATCGGTTCGGTAATCCGGGACCTTCGCAAAGAGAAAAAACTAGCGCAAGCTGTGGTTGCCGAAGCGGTCGGGATTTCGCGTTCTCATCTTACGAACATTGAGCGTGGAAAGGACTTGCCCGGTAGGGAGACGCTCATGGCGATTGCGAATTTTTTTGAAGTATCTTTAGACGTTCTTGCGGCAGCCCAAGGAAGGGCCGGCGGATCGTCGAAAGCTGAAACCGAGTCCGAGGCTATCTTGCTCGGTGCATTCCGGTCGCTTCCTAAGAAGGAAGCCGAAAGTGTGATCAGAATGCTACTCGCCAGGCTAGAATCCACAGTTTCGTAAAATTTTAGAAAAGGTTGGAGCTACCAACTTTTCGCTTGACTTCTAATGTTGGGTGGCCCAACATACCTCCATCACCAGCGTCACCCAGGCGCACAGATGGAGACCGAGATGTCCAGCACATACCCAATCTTTTTCGACGGTCAGAAAATGACCATCGCACAGTTTCAGTCCTCGAAAAACCTCCACGTCGGCGGCGGCCTCGATCTGAGCGGCACGGGCATCACCGCGCTGCCCGAGGGCCTCCACGTCGGCGGCTCGCTCTACCTGAGCGGCACGGGCATCACCGCGCTGCCCGATGGCCTCCACGTCGGCGGCTGGCTCGATCTGAGCGGCACGGGCATCACCGCGCTGCCCGAG
>JAQTXO010000430.1 GCA_028688765.1 Acidiphilium sp.
GGTTCGGCGAAGATCATCACCCCGGCGGCGGACTGGACCAGATGGGCGCAGGTGCGCGAGCCGACCACGAGGAAGAACGCATCCTGGATCCGCCGGTGGAGCCACACGATGCCGGTGAGGCCGCAGAAAACCTCGCGCTGGCCGCGCTCGCGGATGATGGCGGGGGACGCCGCGATCGGCTCCGGTGCGGTGGCGCAGAGACTCACGAGGCGGCCACCGCGGTTTCGCGCGGGGCTTCGAGGCGCGCGGCGCGCAGCTTCATGACGAACTGCATCGCGTTGATCAGGTAGGTCGCGTAGGCGGCCAGCGCGATCAGCATTTGGGTTTGCGGGCCGGCGATGCGGGTGAACAGGACGACGACGTAGAGCGTGTGCAGGCCGATCACCAGCATGCTGAACGTGTCTTCCCAGAAGAAGGCGCGGGCGAAGAGATATTTGCCGAACACCGCATGTTCCCAGATCGCGCCGGTGATCATGATGGTGAACAGCACGACGGTTTTGATCAGGATGGAGTCGGTGGCGAGCGCGAGGCCGGTGCCTGTGATCAGGTAGCGGGCGACCAGGCTGAGGCTGACCAGGAACACCGCGAACTGGATGGGGGCGAGAATACCCTGCACCAGGGTCCAGGGGGTGGCATCGCGCCGGCGGCGTTCCTCCACGCTGTAGAGATAAGGTGTGCGGCGGCTCGCGGGCTTTGCGCCCTTGTGATTGCCATAGGCATGGCCTTCCCAGGGGCAGCAATTCACCGAGGCGGTCAGTCGTTCAACGACTCGTGTAAACATCGCTTGACATGTCCTTAAAGGAGGCGTTCGATCGGTCTGCACATGAAGGATAGGTTAACACCGGAGCCGCGATCGTGCGGAGAGCCGGGGGCCAGACGACCGGGAGCCGACCATGGTAAAACGTCAAGTTCGTAGCGTAGTTCATCAGAGTTTCCTCTGCCGCGAGCTAGCGACAAGTCGAAAGCTACCGCCACGACGGCCCCACTGTCAACCTTTATTTACGTCAATTGAACTTGACACTTGTGATTGTTCTGGAGCATGTTCACGTCAGAGTTCAGGAGGCTATCGATGAGAGACGCCACTCAGCCCCGGGGATTTCGCGCTGGCCAGACTCAGGGGCCCCATGCGGAGCCCCAGCCGGATCGGACCGGCGGTGCGCGGGCCGGTTCGCCGATGGCGCGGCTCTCGATGTCGGGCACACCGCAACTGGCGCGGAACGCCGACCGTGGCCTCGCCGGGGACCGGATTTATGACGCGGCGGGGACGGGGCGGGGCGCGGAGGCCGAGACGCATCGGCACCAGACCGTGATCCGCCCGTGGGCGCATCTGCTCGAACGCGCGATCGCCACCGAGGTTCTGCCGCAGATGCTGGCCAACCGGCCCCGCCCCGCGCCGCGCGGGAGCGATACGGTGACGCCGCCGCTGCCGGAGGAATTCGAGCGGTTTCTGCGGTTGATTCTGGAGGATCATCTGGCCGAGGCTCTGGGTGCTGTGCGCGAGATGGTCGAACGCGGGGTGACCCGCGAGCAGGTGCTCGATCTGTTGCTGACGCCGACGGCGCGGCGGCTGGGCGAGATGTGGGAGACCGATCAGTGCGATTTCACCACGGTGACGCTCGGGATGATCCGGCTCAATCAGATCGTGCGGGAGACCGCCTCGCCGATCAGCGATGCGACCAGCCTGCGCGGGCGGGAGCGGCATTTGCTGATCGCGGCGGCGCCGGGGGAGCAGCATAGTTTCGGGGTGGTTGTGATCACGGATGTGTTCCGCCGGGCGGGATGGGTGGTGCAGAGCGAGCCGATGATGACGCGCGCCTGCCTGATGAGCACGGTGCGGCGCAACTGGTTCGATGTGGTCGGGCTTTCGGTCAGCGCCGAGCGCGGGCTCAAGGGATTGCCGTCGGTGATCCGCGCGTTGCGGCAGACCGCGCTGAACCCGGCCCTTGGGGTGATGGTCGGGGGGAAGGCATTCGTCGATCATCCCGAGCGGGCGCAATTCGTGGGCGCCGATGTCACGGCACGGGATGCGCAGGAAGCGCTGTTCGAGGCCGACGGGATGTTCGACCAACAACATGAACTGCCGGGCTGAACGGCGGATGACGGGGGTGGGAATGGCCTGGCTGCTGCGCTGCGATCGATACGATCGCACAACAAGGCGGTCGCGTTGACATGGGGGTATCAAGGTTACATCAGATCAGGGCGATACATTCGAAAGTGTGGTTACCGATGAAAGCCTTCAAGACTCCTGCGAAATGGCTCGCCGATGTCGATGCCGATGCCGCAGGCATGCTGATTGCCGCCGCCGCCGATATCGCTTTGATCATCGATCGCAAGGGGATCATTCGCGACGTGGCATTCCAGAGTGCGGCGTTCGCCAATGAGTTCGAGCAGAGCGATTCCTGGATCGGGCGGGCCTGGGCGGAGACGGTTACGGTGGAGAGCCGGCCCAAGGTCGCCGATATGCTGCGCGACATGGCGGGAAAATCGGATGACCAGCCCAATCCGCTGGGGCGCCACGTGAATTATGCCGCGCGCGAGGGGATCGATGTGCCGATCCTGTTCTCGACCATTCCGGTCGGGCGGAGCGGCCGGGCGATTGCGTTCGGGCGGGATTTGAGGGCGCTGGCATCGCTCCAGCAGCGGCTGATCGATGTGCAGCAGTCGCTTGAGCGCGATTATTCGCGGCTGCGCCATGTCGAGACGCGCTACCGGATTTTGTTTCAGATGTCGACCGAACCGGTGCTGGTGCTCGACGGGCAGAGCCAGAAGATCATCGAGGCCAACCCGGCGGCGCAGCGGTTGTTCGGGGATCGCGATAAATTGTCGGGGCTGGCTTTTGCCGTGCTGGTCGATGAGGGGAGCCAGGATGCGACCGCGCAGCTGCTGGGCTCGATCCGCTCCGCCGGGCGGATGGACGATGTGCGGATCCGGCTGGCGGGTCACGAGGGCGAGATGCGGATTTCCGCTTTCCTGCTGCGTCAGGGTGAGGGGCAGAACTTCCTGCTCCGGCTTTCGCCGGTCAGCCCGGTCGATCCGAACAACCTCCTGTCCGACAGCAAGGCGAAGCTGCTCAAGCTGATCGAAAGCGCGCCGGACGGGTTTGTGGTCACCGGCAATGACGGGCGGCTGCTCGCGGCCAATGCGGCGTTTCTCGACATGACGCAGCTTCCTTCCGAGGAGCAGGCGCATGGCCAGTCGCTCGACCGCTGGCTCGGGCGGCCCGGGGTGGATTTGAATGTGCTGAGCGCGAATCTGCGCCAGCATGGCTCGGTGCGGCTGTATCCGACCGTGCTGCGCGATGAATTCGGCACCCAGACCGAGGAGGAGATTTCGGCGGTGACGGTGATGAACGGCGGCAAGCCGTGTTTCGGGTTCGCGATCAGGAATATCGGGCGGCGTACCGCGCCGGAATTCATTCCGCCCGCGACCACGCGCGCGGTG
>JAQTXO010000431.1 GCA_028688765.1 Acidiphilium sp.
GGTCGATCCGATCCACCGGCATTCGCATTGAGGGGCGCGACATGACCGAAGCGGGGAATGACGGCGTGAGCCGGTTCGGCCAGATCAAGGACAAGCTGATCGGCCGCAAGGAGGAATGGTCGCGTGAGGGGCGGGGGCTGACCGGAACCACGGCACCGCATCAGCAGCGCCTGCCGCCGGGCCAGCATCTGGTACGCGACTGGCCGGTGCTCGACCTCGGCATTCAGCCAGAAATCCCCAAAGCGGCGTTTCGGCTGGTGATCGACGGTGCGGTGGATCACCCGGTGACGCTTGATTGGAACGCGCTGATGGCCCTGCCGCAGCAGGGCAGCGTGAGTGACATGCACTGCGTCACCACATGGTCGCGCTTCGACAATCATTGGGAAGGCGTGCCGGTTGCCGCGATCGTCGATCTGGTGCGGCCGCGCGACGAGGCGACCCATGTGCTGTTCGAGAGCCATGACGATTACACCACCAATCTGACGCGCGAACAGTTCACGGCGACGGATTGCTATCTCGTTCATACGTGGGAGGGCAAGCCGATCTCGCGCCAGCACGGCGGACCGCTGCGGGTGATGGTGCCGCAATATTACCTCTGGAAATCGGCGAAATGGGTCCGGCGCATCACGTTTGCGACCGCCGATCACCAGGGGTTCTGGGAAACCCGCGGGTACAACAACCGCGCCGATCCGTGGCTGGAGGAGCGTTATAGCTGACCCTGCTTCACGAACTGCCGCGCTTCGGCTAGGTGAAGCTCAATCAATTTTCAGGAAAGCGCATCATGATCAAGGTTGGCGACAAGATTCCGGCGATGAAGCTGATGACACCGGGCAGCGAAGGGCCGCAGGAAATCGATACCGGTGATCTGTTCGCGTCCAGGACCGTCGTGATGTTCGCGGTGCCCGGTGCGTTCACCCCGACCTGCAGCGCGAAGCACCTGCCCGGGTTTCTCGACCAGTACGACGCGCTGAAGGCCAAAGGCGTCGATGAGATCGTCTGCCTTGCGGTGAACGACGTGTTCGTGATGGGGGCCTGGGCGGCGAGCCAGAACGGGCGCGAGAAGATCACCTTCCTGGCCGACGGTTCGGGCATGTTCACCCGCGCGCTCGGCCTCGAACTCGACCTCGTGGCGCGCGGCCTCGGCATGCGCAGCCAGCGCTTTGCCCTGATCGCGAAGGACGGTGTGGTGACGCATCTCGCGGTCGAACAGGCTGGCGGGTTCGATGTCAGCCGTGCCGAGGCGGTGCTGGAGGCACTGGACGCCTGATCCATCGACCATGAATGACGCGCCAGGGCCGACGCTCTGCGTCGTCGTGCCCTGCTACCGTGAACGGCCCAACGTCGCGCCGATGATCGCGTCGCTCGATGTGGCTCTCGCCGGAATCGACTGGGAGGTCATGTTCGTCGATGACGACAGCCCGGACGGCACGGCTGACGAGGTGCGCCGGATTGCGCTGACCGACCGGCGGGTGCGCTGCCTGCGCCGGGTCGGGCGGCGCGGTCTGTCCTCGGCGGTGATCGAGGGTGCGCTGGCAACATCGGCGGAATTCGTCGCGGTGATCGACGGCGATCTTCAGCATGACGAGAGCCGTCTGCCGCTGATGCTCGATGCCGTGCGCGGCGGGGCGGATCTGGCGGTCGGGAGCCGCCATGTCGGCGACGGCGATGCCGCGGGCCTGGCATCGCCGCTGCGCGAGCGGCTCTCGGCAACCGGAATCCGGCTGGCCCGGATGCTCGCCCGCGCGCCGATCAACGACCCGATGAGCGGTTTTTTCCTGATGCGTCGTGCGACCTTCGAGGCATTGACGCCGCGCCTGAACGGGCAGGGGTTCAAGATCCTGCTCGATCTGATGCTGGCGGCACGCGCGCCGCTGCGTGTGGTCGAGATCCCCTACCGGTTTCGCCCGCGCCAGGCCGGGGAAAGCAAGCTCGATATTCTGGTTCTGGTCCAGTTCGCGGGGTTGCTGATCGATCGGGCGCTGGGCGGGGTGGTGCCGTTGCGATTTCTCGCCTTCGCCCTAGTGGGGGCGTTCGGCATGGCGGTGAACCTGCTGGTGACCCTGATCCTGCGACGCGCCGGGGTTCATTTCGCGACGGCACAGACCATCGGCACGATCGTTGCCATGATCGGCAATTTCGAGATGAACAACCGCCTGACTTACCGCACGATCCGTTTGCGGGGCGGGACGTATTGGCGGGGGCTGGTGCTGTTCATGCTGGTGTGCGGCCTGGGTGCGGTCGCCAATATCGGTATCGCGCGCGCGCTGTATCGCGGTAATACCGCAGGTGTTGCGGCCAGCGCGGTCGGGTCCGCGATCGGCGTTGTGTGGAATTACGCGGTCTCGGCGACGCTGGTCTGGCGCGCGCGGTGACACGGAACGGCTGGCTCGCGGCTCTCGCCGGCATCACCCTGATCCGGCTGCTCGCGGCGGCGCTGGTGCCGCTGGCGCCTGACGAGGCGTATTACTGGCTGTGGTCGCAGCATCTTCAGGCCGGTTATTATGACGACGCGCCGCTGATCGCGGTGTGGATTCGCGCCGGGACCGCGCTGCTCGGCAACGGGCCGCTCGGCATTCGTCTACTCTCGCCCCTGGGCGCGGCGTGCGGCACCTTGCTGATCTGGCGCGCCGGGGAGGATTTGTTTCCCGATCGCAAAGCCGGGCTGATCGCCGCGATCCTGCTGAACGCGACGCTGGTGCTCAACGCCGGAGCCGTGATCACGACGCCGGACACGCCGCTTCTGCTGTTCTGGACCGCGACAATCGCCGCCGCCGCGCGTTGGCATGCGAGCAGGGACGACCGGTGGTTTCTCGCCGCCGGGGCGATGGCGGGACTCGCGTTCGAGTCGAAATATACCGGCGTCCTGATCCTTGCCGCGGTCGGGCTCTGGCTGCTGGTGACCGCGCAAGGGCGGGCCGCGTTGCGCCGCCCGTTGCCGTGGTGCGGTCTGGCACTCGCGATCGCGCTGTTCATGCCGGTGGTCTGGTGGAACGCGGTGCATCACTGGGTCAGCTTCGCCAAGCAGGGGGGGCGGACGACGCATCTCGCACCGGAAGACGCGTTTGCTAATTTTGCCGCTCTGGTCGGCGGGCAGATCGGGCTGGTCACGCCGGGGATTTTCCTGCTGGCGACGATCGGCGTGATCGCGGCGCTGCGCACCCGCACGGCGGCGGCGAGTCTGGTCTGGTTGAGCGTGGTGGTGCCGGGCGCGGTGTTCGCCGAGCATGTCGTTTCGGGCGCGGTGCAGCCGAACTGGCCCGCGATCATGATCCCCGGTGCCGCTTTGGCTGCCGCGGGTGTCGCGACGCGGATCACCCGGCGCTATCTGCTCCCGGCGGCGGCCCTGGGGGCGGCCATGTCCGCGCTGGTCTATGTTCAGGCGATCGCGGCGCCGCTGCCGTTACCGGTCCGGCGCGATCCGACCGCGTTGCAGC
>JAQTXO010000432.1 GCA_028688765.1 Acidiphilium sp.
GCAGATGAGCTGCCAGCACAAGCCTATTCGGCGATCGGAAGATATGTTGCAAGTCGCAACAGAAAAACGCGCCGCAGACGTGCCCGAGACGGATACCCGGAGCACCATGCATGCACAGTTCACCCAGGTTCGGACGATGTACGAGATGGGCCGCAGTGCGGCAGAGATCGTGCGGCTGACCGGCCTCAGCCGCAAGCGCGTCGACAAATGGGTGCGTCTCGAGAAATTGCCGGAGCGCAATATCGCGGCGTTCAAGCCGACCCATCCAGGGCATTACCATGTCTTTCTAGCGCAACGTTGGGCCGAAGGCGTAACAAAGCTTGACCGCCTTCACGATGAGATTAGAAACCTCGGCTATATCGGTTGTCGCTCGCGGTTGGCCGAATATCTTTCGCCGTGGCGACGCGGAGCGCACCCTAAAATTTCAACATCAACCAAACTTCTTCTGCCAGTAGACCCAACCAGCGGAACACGGATATCCTCACTGGTCGCCGCGTCACTTTGCATGAAGCCGCCGCCACTGATGACAAAGCGCCAGTTGGCCACGCTTGATCAGCTGAAAGAGCAAGTGCCTGGCTTTCGCGCCATGCGCCGGTTCGCGTTGCGGTTCACTGCGCTGCTGCGGAGCCATAAACCAGAAAAACTGGCCGGCTGGATTGCCGATGCCACAAAATCCGGCATCTATGCGTTGCAACGTTTTGCGAAAACGCTAAAGCGCGACAGTGACGCGGTAAAGAACGCTATCGCTGAACCTTGGAGCAGTGGCCAAACCGAAGGTCAGATCAACCGTTTGAAGCTGCTGAAGCGGTCGATGTATGGCCGGGCAAGCACCGAATTATTACGAATTCGAATGATGCCCCTTTCAAACGTCCTTCTGCACCAACTCTGACGCAGAGCCGATTTAAGGAAAACTCACATCTACCGATGGGAGCGGGAATGCCCTGGCGTTCGACGGCCCCCCCGCATCGTCATGCGTCAGCCTCTCCTGCTTGCTTAGGTCATACACCCTCTATATTTGGGCTAAATGACTACTTTAAATTTTCCGCGCGCGCTGCCGACAATGTCGTCAGGAGTCGCGACATCAGGTGGCTTCGCCTCCGAATTCACTTATTTGGTCGCCTTACCTTAGTTAAGGTGATGCGCAAAGCTCGGCATCTTATCCCGGTGCAATCGGACAGAGAAACACCTCGTGGCAAAATCGTAGTTCGCGCTGAGGGTCCACGGATCCCGACCAGCTTTTGGTGGTGTCAAACTCCCCATTTTATGCAATAATCGTTATGTATAGTTACAGTCTGTACCAAAATGCTTGACATTTTGTTGCGAGCCGGACACGAATTGTCACTCACAAGTGAGCGATTGTGATCGACCTCGGCGCGCAGATCACAGTCACGCCGCCACTCCGCCCCGCCCGCACCCCTTTGGCACGATCCTTGCTGTAGTCGTTCAGCCGGACAAATCCGGTTCGCAATGAACGATTTGCGGCTCACCACGGAGTGACACCGCGTATTTGGAGGGAACACAATGGAAAGACTGAAACGGAGATCGTTAAGTCGTTCACTGAAAGTGACGACGCTCGGCCTCTTCGGCGCATCCGCGCTCATGCTCAGCGCCCACGCCCAATCGAACGCCCCATCATCGAACGCCTCGCTGGTCTCGCTGCAGAAGAACGCGAATGACTGGGTGATGCCGACCGGCACCTACAACAACTGGCGCTACAGCCCGCTCAAGCAGATCAACACCTCGAACGCCAAAAACCTCCAGGTCGCCTGGTCGATGTCCACCGGCACCGATCGCGGCCTCGAAGGCCAGCCGATCGTGATCGGCAACATGATGTATTTCGAAACCTCCTACCCGAACTACGTCTACGCGATCGACCTCAACCACCCCGACCAGATCGCCTGGAAATATTCCCCCCCGCACGATTCCAACGCCCCCCCGGTCGCCTGCTGCGACGTGGTCAATCGCGGCCCCGCCTACGCCGACGGCATGGTCTACGCCAACGCGCTCGACGGCGTCCTCTACGCGCTCGACGCCAAAACCGGCAAAGTCGTCTGGCAGGCCAAAAACGCCCACCCGCAAAAGGGCCAGACCATGACCGGCGCGCCCATGGTGGTGGGTGACAACGTGATCACCGGCGTCGCCGGCGGCGAATATGGCGTGCGCGGCTACCTCACCGCCTACAACGCCAAAACCGGCAAGCAGGTCTGGCGCGCCTACAGCGAAGGTCCGAACAAGGACATGCTGATGAGCGCCACCCACACCATCAACGGCGCCACCGGCAAGCCGATCGGCCCGCATTCCAGCCTCAAGACCTGGCAGGGCAACGAGTGGAAAGTCGGCGGCGGCACCACCTGGGGCTGGTTCTCCTACGATCCCAAACTCAACCTGCTCTATTACGGCACCGGCAACCCCGGCACCTGGAACCCGAGCCAGCGCCCCGGCAAAAACCGCTGGTCCATGACCATCATGGCCCGCAACCCCGAAACCGGCGAAGCCAAATGGGTCTACCAGATGACCCCGCATGACGGCTGGGACTATGACGGCGTCAACGAAATGGTGCTGGTCAACGTCGATGACAAAGGCAAGGAAGTCCCCGCTTTGGTCCATTTCGACCGCAACGGCTTCTCCTACGTCATGAACCGCGAAACCGGCGCGCCGATCGCGATCCACAAATACGACCCCTCGGTGAACTGGGCGACCGGGATCAACCCCAAAACCAACGAACCGATCGTCGATCCGGCCAAAATGACCGGCAACAACAAGGACGTGAAGGACATCTGCCCCGCCTCCCAGGGCGACAAGGACGAACAGCCGGTCTCCTACGATCCCCAGACCAAACTGTTCTACGCCCCGCTGAACCACCTGTGCATGAGCTATCAGGCGTTCAACGTGAAATACAAAGCCGGCTTCCCCTTCGTCGGCGCCATCGTGAACATGATCCCCGGCCCCGGCGGCTATCGTGGCCGCTTCATCGCCTACAACCCGATGACCGGCAAAACCGTGTGGCAGCATCACGACATGTTCCAGGATTGGGGCGGCGCCATGACCACGGGCGGCGGCCTCGCCTTCTACGGAACGCTGAAAGGCATGTTCCGCGTCGTCGACGTCAAGACGGGCAAAATGCTCTACCAGTTCAAAACCCCGTCCGGCATCATCGGCAACCCGATCACCTACATGCACGATGGCAAACAGTACGTCGCGATCCTCAGCGGGGTCGGCGGCTGGGCCGCGATCGGCATGGCTGACAACCTGCACAAGGCCAGTGCGGGTCTTGGTGCCGTCGGTCTCAACGCAACGCTGACCGACTACACCAACCTTGGCGGCACGTTGATGGTGTTCGCACTGCCCTCGAAAGTGGCCAGCGCGAACTGACATCGACCGACTGAACTAACCAGCCCGGGTTTTCTCCCCTGCCCGGGCTGGTCCTTCTT
>JAQTXO010000433.1 GCA_028688765.1 Acidiphilium sp.
CGTTCACATCTTGGCGTTGTTATATATCATACAATCACGGCACATGCCGATCACTGCAATAAATCGAGGACTCCATGCAATTCATCCTGATCGCCCACGACCGCCCGGCCTCGCTCGCCCTGCGCAAACAGGTGCGCCCCGACCACCTCGCCTATCTGACCGCGATCGCCGCCAGCATCGTCTTCGGCGGTCCGATGCTCGACGAACAGGGCAATCCCTGCGGCTCCATGATCGTCTACGAAGCCGCCGACCGCGCCGCCGCCGAAGCCCTGATCGCCGCCGACCCCTACACCACCGCCGGCCTGTTCGGCAGCACCACCCTCAACCCTTTCCGCACCGTGGTCCGCGACGGGGTCGTGACCGCATGAACTACTGGCTGGTGAAATCCGAGCCGGACGCGTTCTCCTGGGCGCAGCAGGTCGCCAACGGCGTCGAACCCTGGACCGGCGTGCGCAACCACATGGCCAAAAACAACCTCAAAGCCATGAAATGCGGCGATCGCGCCTTCTTCTACCACTCCAATATCGGCCGGGAGATCGTCGGCATCGTCGAAGTGGCGCGCGAAGCCTACCCCGATCCGAGTGCGGAAACTCCGGGTGCCGCGCCCGATGCGAAACCGGCGGGGTGGGTTGCGGTCGACATGCGCGCCCTTGCCCCGTTGCCCCATCCGGTCGGTCTCGCCGCCATCAAGGCCGATCCCGCCCTCGCCGGCATGGCGCTGATCCGTCTCTCGCGCCTCTCGGTCTGCCCGGTCAGCGCGGAGCACTGGGCCCATATCTGCGCCCTCGGCGGCTTCAAGGAGCGCGGCTAGGCCCAAAAACCCTAGCGAACCCCCGCACCCGACGCTCCGGGAAAATCCAGCCGGAACTCCGGACAAAAAAAAGCGCCGCACGAGGCGACGCTTTTTCAGTAACCTGTTCGGACCGGATTAGGCGGCCTTGAGGTTCTCAGCGGACATCTTGCCCTGCTGGCCACGCTGAACTTCGTACTGGACCTTTTGGCCCTCGTTCAGACGACCGAGACCCGAGCGTTCAACGGCCGAAATATGCACGAACACATCTTTCGAACCATCATCGGGCTGAATGAAACCGTAGCCCTTGGTCGCATTGAACCACTTAACCGTACCTGTCGACATAACAACTCTCCAACTTAACCAACTAACGGCGACCCACACTGTGTGAGCCAGGAAACTCTTCAACGAGGGAAGGTGTCGAATGCGACGGATCGCACAGAGGCACGCAGCAACCCGGACCGAAAAAAAGCGCCGTACCAAACCCTATAGGCGTATTCCGATGCCATGACCAGTGCCCGGCGCGCATGCCGCAACCAAAGGTTTTGCCGTTGCGCGCAAGGCTCGGTCGTCCCCGCGTCAGGCCAGTTCCATCATGCACTGAAGCGGATGCTGGTTTTCCCGCGCCAGATCCATCACCTGCGTCATCTTGGTCTCCGCGATCTCGTAGGTGAACACCCCGCATTCGCCGACACCGCGGCGATGGATATGCACCGTGATCTGCGAGGCCTCGTCCCGGCTCTTGCCGAAAAACCGCTCCAGCACATGAACCACGACCTCCATCGGGGTATAATCGTCGTTCAGCATCAATACCTTGTACATCGGCGGCCGCTTCGGCTTCACCCGCGTATCGGCATCGAGCCCGTGACCCGCATCATCCCAACGCTGAAAATCACTCATGGTCGTTCATTCCTATCGCCTGGCCCCGCACCCGGTCGGCACGGTCGCGAAAGCGTCGTAGTCCTGCAAGGCAGGGACGTCACGGGCCGATCCCGCAACCCATCCTCGCGCTTAATAGTTAAGACCCTCAAAACAAATTGCCGGAAATCGGCGACCGACCGCAAAAACATCAACGGGCGAACCGCACCGGCCCGCCCGCTGATGACATCATCGTGATCGGCAAGTGCGCGATCCGCTAGCCCGGCTCAGAGCGCCGCGCCGAACTTTTCGACCGCCAGCGTCATCCGCGCCGTCAGCGGCGCAATGACCTTCTCGGTCAGCTTCATCGACTCGTCGGTCATCCGCCCGGTCTCGGCCATCGCCTTTTCCATCATGGTCCGCGCGAAGCCCGACTGCAGATCGACCGCCTCCTTGACCGACTTGACCCCGGCAATCGCCTTGGTCATCGCCACGGTCTCCTCGACCGATGCCTGCGTGGTGGCGGTGATGTGCTTGGAAAGCCCCTGAAGGCCGCTGGTGAAAATCTGGCTCGCCTTCATGAAGGCTTCCATGTTGCCCTGGGTGAAGGCCATCATCTCTTCGCTGGTCTTCATCGCCTTTGCCATGGTTTCCTTCATCTTGATCTGCTGGCTCTCGAAGCCCTTGGCCGCATTGGCCATGCCATCCTTCATCGAGGCCATCGTGGTCTCGAAACCGGCGGCGGCCTTGGCCTTGCCTTCGTTCATCAAATCGGCAGCGCCGGCCTCGATGCTCTCGATCGTCTTGGGTTTGGTGGTCATGGTGATCTGTCCTTTCCTTCGGTTGCTGGTCCCGCCTGCCCGTTCGGGGCAGAGCAGCCGGCGCGTCCGTTGCGAAAGTGCAAACACGACCGCCGTAGAATGGGTTGACGCACTGCGATATACCGCACCGCAACATCGTTGTTCTACGCCGCCGGATATGATGCGTCAAGTAAAATTGTTGCACCGCACAACGAGGTGATCGGCTCCCTCGCACCGTCCTTGCCACCCGACCCCTTTCGCCGTCGTAACACTATTCGTTAACCCATTGGGTTTTTTATTAATTATCGCGCTTTTGGCTGGACATCGCACCGGCTTTCATCCTACGAGTTTGTCAGGGATTGTTCACGAGCAGGGAGTAAGGCTGATGTCGGCTGGCGGTTTGCGTGTCTGGGTTGCGGCAAAAGCCAGGCGTCTTCTCGCCCTCTCGCTCGGTGCCGGCCTCGCCCTTACCCAGGCCATGCCAGCCGCCCGCGCCTTCCCGGTCGGGTACGGCCCGGTCTCCCCGGGAACCGACTGGATCGTGATGGACGTCAACACCGGCGCCATCCTGTCCCAGAACAACCCCTATACCGAACGCTTCCCCGCCAGCCTGACCAAGCTGATGACCCTCGATCTCGCCTTCCACGCCCTGCGCGCGGGCACCCTGTCGCCCGATACCGCCATCCCGGTCACCGCCGCCGCCGCCGATGTCCAGCCGGTCAAACTCAATCTGGTGCCCGGCCAGACCATCACTGTCCGTCAGGCCATGCTGGGCATGACCACCCTGTCCGCCAACGATGCCGCAACCGCTCTCGGCCAGTATCTCGGCGGCGGCAGCATCTCCCGCGCCGCCGCCGCCATGACCGCGAAGGCCCACGCCCTCGGCATGCTGCATACCCAGTTCTACAACCCGTCCGGCCTGCCCAATCCCGGTCAGGTCACCGATGCCTACGACATGGCCATCCTCGCCCGCCA
>JAQTXO010000434.1 GCA_028688765.1 Acidiphilium sp.
ACGCGACCGAACAGGCGACCTCGGGAGGTCTGCCGCCCGGCGGCAGTTCGGTCTATAACAATAACAACCGGACCCTGACGCAAAGCTATTCCATCACACCCAGTTTCAACGACACGTTCGAAACCGGCACGCTCAATCTGCTATATTCTGCCCAATTCACCCGTCAGTCCGGCAATACCGCCTATCTCGCGAACCAGAACAACCCGTATTTCGAGACCGGTGATGTCTTCGCCCAGACCGAGGCCGGCAGTTTCACCACCGTGCCGTTTTTCCGGCGGTTCGACGACACGCCGAGCTTCTCCGCGACCGAGGATGTCGGCAGCGGGGTTCTCAACGGCGCGCACCAGTATTTCATCAAGAATACCGTGCGCTACGCCATCGTCCCCCACGTCGTGCTGTCCGCATCCGGCGGCTACGAAGATCTGGTCTATTCCGGTATCCCCCCGACCCTGATCCGTGATGCGACATGGAGCATCGGCGCGCGGATCAGGTTCCCCGATAACGGGATTCTGGTCGCGCGCTATCAGCATCTGTACGGGTTCAATGCGCCCTATATTCGCCTGACCTATCAACTCACCCAGCGCACCACCCTGTCGGCCGGGTATTCCGAAGCGCTCTCGACCCAGCAGCAGGGAATCGGTCTCGGTGTCGCATCGAGCGGCGTCAACAGCGTCGGTCTGCCGATCGGCGGCCTGAGCGGACAGCCGGTCCTGCTCAGCAACCAGTCCCTCAGCGTGCAATCGAGCCTGACCCGCAACCGGCAGTTCTCAGCGGCCCTGACCACGCAATACACGTACGATACCGTATCGCTTTCGGTTCAGGCCTATCAGGATACGCTGGTGGCAAGGGCACCCGGTCTGGTCGGATTTTCCCAGAAGAGCGCGACGGTCTCGATATCGGAATCGCACCAGTTCTCGCCCTATGCGACGGGAATCGTCTACTTCGATTATGGCCGCACCGATTCCCCGGCGCTGAACAGCTCGACGACATCGACTTACGGTTTCAGTGCCGCCTTCACCTACCGGCTATCACCAACACTTTACGCCAACGCGCAATATAGCCTGACCAATGATGCTTATGGCGGCTATGATATCGGTGGTTACGGCAATACAGGATACGGCAGCCAGGGGGTTCAGAACATCTTTACCGTCGGGTTCCGCAAGACATTCTGAAAGGGATATTGTGTTTCTCGAACATCTTGGCCTCGCCGATATGCCGTTCCGGCTCACCCCGGACGATCGCTATTATTTCGCGAGCAGCGAACACCGGCGCGCCCTGTCGCATCTGCTGTTCGGGCTGGCGCAGAGCGAAGGCTTCGTGGTCATCACCGGCGAGGTCGGGGCGGGCAAGACCACGCTGGTCGAGCGGCTGATCGCCCAGCTCACCCAGTCGACCTACCGGATCGCCAGCCTCTCGACGACCCAGATCGATCCGGATGACAGTCTGCGGCTGATCGCCGCCGATTTCGGCCTATCAGCAGCGGGCGACAAGGCCACGCTGCTGCTGCGGCTGAAGGAACGCTGGCGCGCCGATCGCAGCCGGGGCCGGCGGGCGCTGATCGTGGTCGATGAGGCGCAAAATCTCTCGAAGCCGACGCTGGAGGAATTGAGGATGCTTTCGAACATGGCCGAACGCGGCCAGGCGCTGGTACAGATCGTGCTGCTCGGCCAGCCGCAATTTCGCGACATGCTGTCCAACCCCGATCTCGATCAGCTGCGTCAACGGGTGCTTGCCTCGTATCATCTCGGCCCTCTGACGGCCGAGGACACCGAAGCCTATGTCCTGCATCGCTTCACGGCGGCGGGTGGGAGTGCCGAAGGCTTTTTCGAACAAGACGCCTTGCGGGCGATCCACGATGCGAGCCAGGGAATTCCGCGCCGGATCAACCGGCTGTGCAGCCGGATCCTGCTGAACGCGGCGCTGGAACATTATACCGTGATCACCGCCGCGATCGTCGACTCCGTCGCCGAGGAACTCAACACCGATCTCGATGGCATCGGTGGCGGGGTGGCAACGTCCGCGCGTCGCGCGGAGTCCGACCCGGCGCCGGACCAGGGAGATCAGGTCGTCGACCGGCTGTTTCAGGTCCTCAAGGCGAAGAGCGAATAATGACCACCGCCGCGCCCGATCCCGGCATGATCCGCAATGCATTGACCATCGATGTCGAGGATTATTTTCAGGTCCAAGCCTATGCCGGCGCCATCGACCGTGCCAGCTGGGATACGATCCCCCGCCGGGTCGAGGCCAACACGACCCTGATCCTCGATGCGCTGGCACGGCACACGACCAAGGCGACGTTTTTCACCCTGGGCTGGATCGCGGATCGTCATCCCGGGTTGATCCGCCGGATCGTCGCGGAGGGGCATGAACTCGCCAGCCATGGCTACGGACATCAACTGGTGACCGACCTGACCCCGGCCACATTTCGCGCCGATCTCGAACGGGCCAAGGCGGTGCTGGAAGACACTGGCGGGGTCGAGGTACGCGGCTATCGTGCGCCGACCTTCTCGATCGGCCCACGCAACGCCTGGGCGTGGGATGTGCTTGCGGCGACCGGGCATGGGTACAGTTCGAGCGTATTTCCGGTCCGCCACGACCTTTACGGCACGCCCGATGCACCGCGCAGGCCGTATCACCCGGAGGGGCGGTCGATCGTCGAGATCCCGATGACCACGGTCGCTGCGTTCGGGCGCAACTTTCCCTGTGCCGGCGGCGGGTATTTTCGCCTGTTGCCCTACGCAACCTATCGGTTCGGGATCCGGCATCTGCATCGCGCCGAACGGCGGCCTGCGGTATTCTACTCGCATCCCTGGGAGTTCGATCCGGGCCAGCCCGACGTGCCGCAGGCCAAGCGTGCGTCGCGATTTCGCCACCGGGTCAATCTCGCGCTGATGCCGGCGCGGCTGGAGCGTTTGCTCACCGATTTCGCCTGGGGCCGGATGGACCAGGTTTTTGCCGCCGACATCGCCGGTGGCGCGGCATGAGCGTGACCTGCCGGATAATGGATGATGGCGATGTCGCGGCATGGGACGGTTTCGTGCAGGCGCACCCCGCCGGGACTTTTTTCCACCGGTCCGGCTGGCACCGGGTGATCGGCGAGGCGTTCGGCCAGCGGCCCCATTTCATGCTGGCGGAACGGGCGGGGCGGATCTGCGGCGTGTTTCCGCTGGTGCATATGCGGTCGCGCCTGTTCCGGCGGAACACTCTGGTATCCACGCCGTTCTGCGTGCTCGGTGGGCCGTTGGGCGAGGATGGGGTGGTGGACCAGGCGCTGGTCGAGGCGGGGCTCGCGCTCATGATTTCGCTTGGGGCCGAGTCCTGCGAGATGCGGACACTTGAAGGCGCTTTCGCTGGTCCCGGCTGGGTCGCGGGTCCCGCGATCTATGATATTTTCCGCCGGT
>JAQTXO010000023.1 GCA_028688765.1 Acidiphilium sp.
GATCTGCACACCGCGCTGGACCGCCGGGCCCTGTGGCGCAAGCTGCTGATCCTGCTGGTCTCGCCCTGGTTTCATGGGCGTTTCATGGTCAAGCGCATCCAGGGCAGCCTGATGTCGAAGGAGCGCCGCCATAATCTGATCGGGCTCGGCGTGTGGGGCACCCTGCTGATCGGGGGCCTGCTCCTGCATGTCCTGCCGATCGTGCTGGTCGCCTGGGTGCTGCCGGTCACCGTGCTGCTCCAGATCGCCACCGTGTTCCGGATCCTGTGCGAACACCGGCTGCCCTCGGCGGAGATCATCGCGCTCCGGGGCAAGCAACTGATCTGCGAGGCGACCGCCGGAGTGTTTCCGGGCCGGTACCCGCCGCCTGAAACGCAATCGACGCTGCGCCGCCTCGGCGGCTGGACGCTCTGGTGGGCCGACATGCTGACGATCCAGTTGTTCGTTCGCGTGTTCGTCCTGGTCGGCGACGCGCCGTGCCACGATTTCCATCATCGCCGCCCCGGCAAGCGCTGGACCGACTACACCCATGCCCGTCAATCGGATGCCGATGCGGGGTGCCCGGGCTTCCCGGCCAATTACGTCGAGAGCTGGGGGTTGTTCACGGCGATCGACCAGAATTTCGCGGCGATGGCGCGAGCGCCGGCCGACCTGTTCGGCTGAGGCGCCCGGCCCGGTACATCCCTCACCCGCCTGCCGGTTCGGATTGACGCCCGCCGCACCGGACATCGCTTGCGGGGAGGGTGATGATCACGCTGGTCCCGGCGCCCGGGGCGCTCCGGATGGCGAGGGTCGCGTTATGGGCTTCGACCAGTTGCTTGGCGATCGGCAGTCCCAGCCCGGCGCCCGATACCCGCGGCCCCGCCGGGTCGTAAACCTGCACGAAGGGTTCCAGCGTGCGGGGCAGGTCCTGCGGGGCGATGCCGATGCCGGTATCGCTCACCGTGATCGATGCGCCGTCTCCCACCGAGGCGATCCCGCCGACCGTGATGACGCCGCCCGCCGGGGTGAATTTCAGGGCGTTGCCGATCAGATTGGCGAGAATCTGACGGAACCGCTCGTAATCGATCGAGACCTCGATGGGCAGTTCCGGAACCGCAACATCGATCCTGATCTCGCGGCTCGCGGCCTCGGCGGCGAAACTCCTGACCGCATTGCGCAGAAGCACGCCGAGCGACAGCCAGTCCCGCCGCAGGTAGGGCACGGTGTTGTTGAAGCGCGAGAAATCGAGGATGTCCTTGACCAGTGCGAGCAGCCGGTGACCGGAATCGAGGATCTGGCGGGCGAATTCGTCCTTCTGCTCGGGTCCCGGCGTCTGCCGCCCGGTTTGCAGCAGCAGTTCGGAAAACCCGATCACGGCTTCGAGCGGCGAGCGAAATTCGTGACTGAGCGTGGCGAGGAAACGCGCGCGGACCGCATTGGCGTCTTCCGCCGCCTGTTTGGCCTCACGCAGGGCGATCTCGGCCCGTTTGCGCACCAGCAGGTCGTTATAGACCGCAAGGGACACGTCGACGAGTTCACGATCGCCGGCTTCGAAGGCACGGTGGATGTTGCTTTCGGTACGATTGCCGAGGAGCAGGGCGCGACCGGTCGCCGGGTCGTACGCCCACAGGATGAAGGGAACACCGAGCAGATCAATCATCGGGGCCGCCGCCGCGACCGGCGGGGCGCGTCCGGCAGTGTATAAGTGATCGGGCGGATCGGGCAGTGTGAGCAATGTCGGGGTTGCGGTTCCGAAGGCGTGCTGGACCAGAAAGCGCTCCGGCACCGCGGGATCGACCAGCAGCAACGCCGCGCAATCGCACACCGCGGTATCGGCGATGGTCGCCAGCATCAGCGGGCCGATGGTTTCCGCCGGGATATCCTGGTCGATGATCTGATAGGCTTCCCGGACCAGCCGGGCGACCGTGCGGCTGCGGCGGGCCTCGCGCGCGACGCGGCTCTGCTCTTCCTGCGCGCGCAGCAGGCGGGCGCCGATCTCGTTATATTCGCGGCGATAATATTGAAGTTCGCGTTCCAGTTGCTCGAAGCTGGGGTTCGGCCCGTCGGTCATGCCGTGCGCTGGAACACCGTCAGAACGCCGGTCCAGTCGAGCGGGCGGCTGTAATCGCCCGCGAAGGGCGCGATTTCCACGCCGGAATAGAAGCCGATGAACGGAAAGCCGGGTTTCAGGGTGCGGAGGACGAGATCGGCTTCCTCGGTTTCGGCCCCGGTCATCACGCTCGCGCGGCCGGCACAGTCGATATAGAGGCCGAAGGCGCACGCGCCGTGCAGCCCGGCCTCAAGATCGGCAATTCCCTGCGTGACCGACTCCAGCATCAGGGCGTTGTCGCGGCTCATGATCTGAACCCTGGTGCCGATGGTAAAATCGGGTTCGAACAGCGTGATCGAGCCGCGCGCCGGGTCGGCCTGCAGGATCAGGCGGTTGACGTAGTTGTTTTCGTCGAACGGGGCGAAGGGGTCGCCCTGTTTCTGCCCGAGGGTTGCGACCAGGGACAATTGCTGGCCGCTGGTGGTGCCGAGTTCGAGGCCGAGCGTGCGTTCGATCACGGTCAGGGCGGGCTGACCATCGAGTTCGAGCACTTCGGCGCCCTCGACCCGGGTGATTTCGAAAAAACTGCTCACCGGGCGGCAGCCGTGGAGAATGGCCGTGGCGGCGTGCAGGCCGGGCGGAAAGACCAGGGCGGTCATGGCGTGCTTGGCAATGGAATGACCATCGAACATCCAGCCATCCGACAAATTGATGTCGGTCAGCAGGCCGCCGCCGATCACGTGCAGGGGCAGCCCGTCGAGCGCGGCATGGAAACCGGCCATGATCCGGCTCGCCGGATGCAGGCGGAGCGGGGCCGATGCCGCGACGCTGTCGAACAGGATCAGAACCGCCGAACCCGGCGCGGCCTGCGCGGGCACCGCCCGCCCGAGGGCTTGGCCTGCTGCTTCCTCGCTCTCCAGAAGGTCGCGATTGGTCAGGATTTTCGGGGTGACCTCGGGGCCGCTGAAGGCGATGATGCCGATTTCGAGGCCGGAATAGCCGAATCCGCCAGTCCCGACGCCGGTCCCGCCGCCGGCGATGGCGCCCGCCGCCGAGCCGCCGGCGAGCGGGATATCCCCGAACGAGGCGCGCAGCGCGGCGAGGGCGGCCTCTGGGTCGTGCTTGCCGCCGACGAAGGCGAGAATGAGATCAGCCGGACCGGGGAGTTGCTCGCGGCACCGGGCAACCGTGGCCGCGACGTCGATGCCGGCTGCGTATCCCGTGCTGATCGTGGCGGTCATGCCGGTCGTTCCTTGCGGTGGAGCGAAGGGCCGTACCCCGGCCCGTGGAGCATGACCTGATTACGCCCGTTGCGCTTGGCGTCATAGAGGGCGGCATCCGCCAGATCTATCAATTCCGCCGCGACAGCCGGCGCCTGGGCGATGGTGACGCCGATGCTGGCGGTAACCACCACACCCGGCGCGACGGTCATTGCCTCGATCGCGCCCCGCAGTTTTTCGGCGACGGTGATGGCGACGGACGGATCATCAAGGGCGGTGATGATCACGATGAACTCCTCGCCGCCGAAGCGGGCGAGCAGGTCGCTCTGGCGGAGATGGGTGCGCAGCGTGTCCGCAACGCCCTGGAGCACATTATCGCCGACCGTGTGGCCGAAACGGTCGTTGATCGCTTTGAACCGGTCGACATCGAGCATCAGCATCGCGAAGGTGCCGCCCAGCGGGTCCGCGCACAGCCGCTCGAGATAGCTGTGAACGTAGCGGCGGTTGTAGAGCTGGGTCAGCGGATCGATCACCGCCATATGCAGGGCGCTGCCGACATCGACGCGCAGCCGGTCGTGATGACGCTTGCGGCGGATGTGGTTGCTGGCGCGCAGGCGCAACTCGTTCTCATCGAGCGGCAGCATCAGGCAATCGGTCGCTCCGAGATCGAGGGCACTGATCAGCGTATCGCGTTCGTCCGGCTCGGCGAGCAGCAGCACCGGCGTGTCCTGGGTGGCAGCACTCGCCCGCAGCCGGGCGACCAGGCGGAGGGGATCGCCATCGAGCAGGGACAGGCTGATCACGATCAGGTCGAAGCCGTCGTCGTCGGCACTGTCGTCGGCATCGCGATCGGCGCCGGAGGGCACGACGACCATGCCTTCTGACGTAAGAACCGCGCTGATCCGCGCGGCACGACTGGCGAGATGATCGATCAGCAGCACGCGGGCATCGGCAATCGAGGCGTCGTCCGGTCGCTCGACCCGGAACCCGAGGGCGGCGGCGGTCTCGTCGCGGGCGCGCCACTGATCCATCAGCCGCTTGAACCGGATGATGCCGCGCAGGCGGGCGAGCAGGATGCCGTATTCGATCGGCTTGCTCATGAAATCGTCGGCCCCGCTGCTGAGACCGCGCCAGCGATCGGGCGAGTTCTGCAGGCCGGTGATGAGGATGACCGGAATATGGGCGGTGGACCGCCCGGCCTTGAGCATGCGGCAGATTTCATAACCGTCCATGCCGGGCATCATGATATCGAGCAGGATTACATCCGGTTGCCAGTCATGAGCGATGGCCAGCGCATCGCAGCCGACCGAAATTGCCTTCACCTCGTAATATTCGGTGGCAAGGCGGCTTTCCAGCATCCGCGCGAACGGCGATACGTCGTCAACGACCAGTATTCGTGCAGTCAAAATCTACTCCATAACGGTAGAAACCATCGCTCCTCATGGCAGGCACGATATTCACTTCGATAGAGCGAAACTTCCAAATATCTATTGTCGAAATAGGCAATTATCAATTAGTCAGGCAAAGTATATCTATGTAAATCTTATAAAATGGCTGAATTCTCATTCAAACGGCTATTTCTTTCGATGCTACCACAATTGCATCAAATCGCAATGATGTAGAGCGGGGTTTCATAATCGATGCCTTGGTCTATGAAGTCGAACGCGGATCGAAAGATGCGAATTTTATTCACTTTTTGAGACGATGCTTCTCTCGTCGTGAGGAGTCGGGCATCGCGTGCAGGGGGGGGATGGTATGCTCTTTCATGATTGCCGGTGCCGCCCATATCTGCGAAGCCGGTGCGTCATAAATATGTCGGCCCCGACATGCTGTGACCACATTTTCTTGGCCCGCCTTCCTGGCCCGCCGCAATCCGGAAAGGACACGCTCAAATGGCAGACCTGTCGCGCGAAGATCGCTGGGAGGCGCGGTTCGCCGCCTCCGATACCTATGTGTTCGGCACCGCGCCCAACGCGTTTATGGCGCGGACAGCCGCGGCGATCCCGCCCGGTGGATCGGTGCTTTCGGTGGCGGATGGCGAAGGACGCAACGGGGTGTTCCTCGCGGGGCTCGGCCTCGATGTCCACGCCGTCGAGGTTTCGGCCACCGCGATCGCCAAGGCGAAACGCCTTGCGGAAAGCCGGCGGATCGAGCTTCGGTTCGAACAGGCCGATCTGCTCCGCTGGACCTGGCCGGTGGGGCAGTACGACGCCGTCGCTGCGATTTTCGTGCAGTTCGTCGGGCCCGACGAGCGGCCGGGGTTTTTCACGAAGCTGATCGACGCGCTCAAGCCCGGCGGATTGCTCCTGCTCGAAGGCTACCGGCCGGAACAGGTCGCCAACCGCACCGGCGGTCCCACCGATCCGGCGCATTGCTACACCGAGGCGATGTTGCGCGAGGCGTTCGCCGGGCTCGAAATCGAACGCCTCGAAAGCTACGATGCCGTGCTCGATGAAGGGGCCGGCCATTCCGGCATTTCGGCCCTGATCGATCTGGTCGCCCGCAAGCCCGACTGAGCGGGCGCGCCTAACCGGAAGCGGCGCGCAGCGCCCGGTCGAGGTCGGCGTAGAGATCCTCGACATGCTCGATCCCGACCGAGAGGCGCAGCAGATCGTCCGGGCATGGCGTGCCTTCACCCTCGATCGAGGCGCGATGTTCGATCAGGCTTTCGACCCCGCCGAGCGAGGTCGCCCGGTGCCAGACCCGCACGGCGGCGGCGGTGGCGATGGCATGGGCGGCACCGCCGCGCACCCGGATCGACAGCATCGAGCCGAAGCCGTTTCGCATCTGCGCTGCCGCGATCGCGTGGCCCGGGTGATCCGGCAGGCCGGGATACAGGACATGGGCGACATGATCATGCGCGGCGAGACGCGCGGCCAGGGCGGCGGCATTGGCGGCCTGGGCGGTGGCGCGCAGGAACAGGGTGCGCATGCCGCGCATCAGCAGGAACGCCTCGAACGGCCCGAGGATCGCGCCGCCCAAGCGGCGGGCGGTGACGATGCGCTGCCAGTCGGCATCGTCGCGCGCACCCGCAACCACACCGGCCACCACATCGGAATGGCCGTTGAGGATTTTGGTCGCGGCATGCATCACGAAATCCGCGCCCAGCGCGAGGGCCTGGAGATGATAGGGTGACGCGACCGTGGCATCGACCGCGAGCCGCGCACCTGCCGCGTGGGCGATGCCGGCGATCGCAGCGATGTCCGTGATGGTCCAGAGCGGATTGCCGGGGGTTTCGATCCAGATCAGGCGGGTGCGGCCGGGCAGAACGGCGGCGGCGACGGCGGCGGGATCGTCCATCGCGACGAAATCGACCGCGATGCCCCGGCGGGGTAGCTCGGTCATCAGCCAATGGCGGAGCGCCCAGTACATGATCCGTGGCGCGAGCACGTGATCCCCCGCGTTCAGCACGGCGAAGACCGCGATCGCGGCGGCCATGCCCGAGCCGAACAACAGCGCGCCGGCGGGGGCCGCCTCCAGCATGGCGAGCACCGCCTCGGCCTCGCGCACCGTCGCGTTGTCCGGCCTGCCATAGACGAAGCCCGAACTATATTGATTGTCGGGATCGCGGATGAAGGTGGTCGAGACGTGGATCGGCGCGATCACCGCCCGCGTCGCCTGATCGATCCGCCCCATCGCCTGGGCGACCCGCGTGGCGGGATGAAGATCGGTCTCGTTCATCGTCTGGTATCTCCTGGTACGGGGCGTTTCGAATTTAGGCGCTTGGCTATCGCAGTTGGTCCACCCGCAGGCGTTCCCGGCCATCGGTCAGGCGCGCCATCGCGAAATAGGCCGCGCCGACGGCGGCGATTCCGGTGGCACCGGCGAGCAGGAACATCAGCAGGATCTGGTATTTCACCGCCTCGATCGGCGATAGTCCGGCGAGGATCTGGCCGGTCATGATCCCCGGAAGCGTCACGATCCCCGCCGCCGACATCACGTTGATGATCGGCAGGATGCCCCGCCGCACCGATGCCCGGATCAGCGGTTTGGTCGCCTCGCGGAACCGCACGCCGAGCGCCAGTTGCGCCTCGATCGCGGCGCGCTCGCGCATCACGCCGGACAACAGCGCATCGAGCGAGAGCGAGGCGGCGTTGAGTGCGTTGCCCAGCATGATCCCGGCCAGCGGGATCGCATAGCGCGCGGCATACCAGGGGTGGGGCCGCAGGGCGGTCGCGAGGGCAAAGGTCGCGGTCACGAAGGTCGCCAGCGCGACCGCCGAAAGCCCCGCGATCTGATTGCCGTAGCGCGCCAGTTTCCGTTCCGGTCGCGCCGCGACCTCGCGCCCGGCAATTACGACCATCGCCAGGATCAATCCCAAGGTGAGCAGCGGCGTGTCGATCGCGAAGACGAAGCGCAGGATGTAGCCGACCAGGGTGAGTTGCACCGCGCAGCGCACCGCCGCGACCAGTACCTGCTTGTGCAGCCGCAACCCGAGCCAGACCGATACCACGGCATCGAGCACCACCAGCGAGGAGGCGATGATCAGGTCGGTCGGGGTCAGCAGGATCGGGTTCATTGCGGGGTCAGGGTTCCGGCTTGCAGATGATAGTGCCGCGCCCCCAGACGGGCAGCCTGATCCATATCATGCGTCACGATCACCAGCGCGGCACCTGCACGCAGACGCGCCGACAGGATGGCCTCGACCAGCCTTGTCGCCTGCGGGTCGAGCGCGCCGGTCGGCTCATCGAGCAGCAGAACCGGTGGATCGTTCAGCAGGGTCCGGATCAGGGCGAGGCGCATCCGTTCGCCGGTGGACAGCCGATGCACCGGCTGGGCCAGCAGGGCGGCATCCAGCGCCAAATCCGGCATCAATGCCACGGCGCGCGCCCGATCCGGAAAATGCGCCGCTGTGTCGTCATGCCACCAGCCCGGCTCGGCGGCCAGATAAGCGACACGCCGCCGCCAGTCCGGGGCGGTGAACGCCGCACGCTCCACACCATCCAGCGCGACCGTCCCTTCATGCGGGTCGAGATCGGCGATCATGCGGAGCAATACCGACTTTCCGGCACCGGACGGGCCGGTGATCGCCATGGCGTCCCCGGCGCCGAGCGAAAAATCGAACGGGCCACCGGCGGCACCTTTCAGGGCCTGGGTGCGGAGTCTCATGAAGGCAGGGGAAGGAAAGAATTTCTTTTTTTGTAAAAAAAGAAACAAAAAAACTTTTGGACTCTGGGACTGCGGCGGTGAAACCAGCACAGTCCCAGATAAACAAAAGTTTTTTGCTTCTTTTTTACAAAAAAGAAGTCTTCTCCTGCTTCCCTCACCCCTCCATCCCGAACGCCGCCAGCATCCGCGCCTCCGCCCGCATGCCGCGATGGAAGCAGCGCATTTCGAATTTCTCATTGGGCGAATGGATGCAATCGTCATCCAGCCCGAAGCCGACCAGCAGGGTTTGCAGGCCGAGTTGACGCTCGAACGCCTCGACCACCGGGATCGAGGCACCGCACCCGGCCAGTACCGGCGCCTTGCCGAATTCCGCCGCCAACGCTCCCCGCGCCGCGCGGACGAACGGCGCATCGATCGGCACCATCAGCCCCGGTGACGCGCCGTATACCTCGAAATGGGCCTGGGCACCCGGCAGCAGCCGTTGCTGTACGAAGCGTTTGAAGCCGGCGATCACCGCGTCGGGGTTCTGGCCGGGCACCAGGCGAAACGTGAGCTTGGCACCGGCTTCCGCCGGAATGACGGTTTTGCTGCCAGCGCCCTGATAGCCGCCGAAGATACCGTTGATTTCAGCGGTCGGACGCGACCAGTTTTGTTCGAGCACCGAACGGCCCTGCTCGCCGCTGGCCCGATCCAGCCCGATTGCGGCGAGCCAGCCGGCCTCGTCGAACCCGGTCGCCTTCCACGAGGCGAGCACATCCGCCGGGATTTCGGCAATGCCGTCATAGAAGCCGGGGATCGCGATGGTACCGGTTTCGTCGAACAGATCGCCCAATATCCGGGTGAGCGCGCGGATCGGATTGAGCGCGGGGCCGCCGAACAGGCCGGAATGCAGATCGCGGTTGGGCCCGGTGATCCGCAATTCCAGCGCGGCGAGACCGCGCAGCGAGGTGGTGATCGCCGGTGTGTCGCGGTTCCACATATTGGTGTCGGCCACCAGCACGAAATCCGCCGCCAGCGCCGCCCGCTCGGCGTCCAGCATCGCCTCCAGCGACGGGGAGCCGCATTCCTCCTCGCCTTCGAGCAGCACGGTCAGATTGACCGGGAGAGCGCGGTTGACCGCGAGATGCGCGCGGATCGCTTCGAGCACCATCATCACCTGGCCCTTGTCGTCCACCGCTCCCCGCGCCACCACGCGCGCGCCATTGGGTCCTTCGACGAGCTGGGGGTCGAACGGATCGGAATGCCACAATGCGATCGGGTCGGCGGGCTGAACATCGTAGTGCCCATAAAACAACACGCGCGGTGCGTTGCCGCCGGCGTGATGGTGTGTGGCGATCACGCCGGGCAACCCTTCGGTTTCCGACAGCCGCGCCTCGAACCCCATGCCGGTCAGCAGGTCGCGCATGTGCGCCGCGGCGCGGATGCAATCGGGTTTGTGCGCCGGTTGCGCGCTGATCGAAGGAATCCGCAGCAGGTCGAACCAGCGGGCGCGCGAGGAGTCGATATTGGCGTCGATATGAGCCAGAACCGCGTCGAGCGACGAATTGTCCATTGCCTGTCCCCTTGGTTATGATGGCCCAGAGATAGACGCGGCGCATCGAACAGGAAAGGGCATGGCATGAGCGGATTTTCCCTGCGCGCACATGAAAAGACCGATGCACCGGCAACCGCTGCCCTGCTGATGCGCCCTGCGGTGCGCCACGGCACGATGGTGTTCGCGCCATATACCAGCGAAGCGGCGGCGACGGCGCATATGGATGCCGCCGCCACAACCTTCAATATCGTCGCGGTCGGCGACACCGATGGCGCGGTGATCGGCCATATCGTGCTGTTTCGCGGCAAGGGGTTTCAGAGCCATAGCGGCTGGTTCGGCCTCGCCGTGCATGAAGACTGGTGGCGGCGCGGGGTTGGCTCCGCGCTGATGGCCGCGATGATCGACACCGCCCATAACTGGCTCGGCCTGACGCGGATCAGCCTCGAAGTGTTCACCGACAACGACCCCGCGATTGCGTTGTACCGGAAATTCGGATTCGAGATCGAGGGCACAATGCGCCGCCGGGTGTTCCGGATGGGACGATACGCCGATGGCTACATGATGGCCCGGCTGTTCGACCCGCCCAAATTCAGCGGGACACCATGAGCACGGTATCCATTCGCGCGCGCGAAGAGTCCGACGCCGCTGCGATCGCCGCGCTGATGAACCTGCCCGGCGTGCGGCACGGCACGTTGCGGGTGCCGTTCGTGTCGGTCGATTTCGCCCGGACCTGGGTCGGCCACCCCTGTGCCGCCGCGCTGGTCGCCGAACGTGACGCTCACGTGATCGGCACCACCGCGCTGACCCGCGGCAGCGGCCGGCAGGCCCATACCGGCTCGATCCTGCTGTTCGTCCACGACGATCATACCAATGCCGGCGTCGGCCATGCCCTGATGACGGCAGTGCTCGACCTCGCGGATAACTGGCTCGGCCTCCACCGCGTCAGCCTCACGGTCAATGCCGATAACGACCGCGCCATCCACCTCTACCGCAAGTTCGGCTTCGAGACCGAAGGCGTGCTGCGCGGTGATGTGCTGCGCGACGGGGTTTTCATCGACAGCCTCACCATGGCCCGCCTGCGCCTATAAGGGCGCGGACTTGCCGTGTTCGGCGGCGTGCATCCGCAAGGCCGCATTCACCAGGGCGACATGGGTGAAAGCCTGCGGAAAATTGCCGATCTGGCGCTTGTTTTTCGTGTCGTATTCCTCGGAGAACAGGCCGAGATCGTTGCGCAGCGCGACCAGCCGCCCGAACAATTCTTCCGCGTCGTCCTTGCGGCCCATCAATGTGTAGTTGTCGACCAGCCAGAAGCTGCAGGCGAGGAACACGCCCTCGGTGCCGCTGAGCCCGTCATTGCCGCCGGAGGTGTTGTAGCGGCGGACGAATCCGTCCTGCAGCAGATCGCGTTCGATTGCCGCAACCGTGCCGATCATGCGCGGATCGTCCGGCGGCAGGAAGCCGACCATGGTGAGGAGCAGCAGGCTGGCATCGAGCAGGGTCGAGCCGTAGGCCTGCACGAAACTGTTCATCGAGGTATCGAACCCGTGGGCGCAGACCTGATCGTGGATTTGCTGGCGAATCCCGCGCCAGCGTTCGACCGGGCCTTCATAGCCGAATTCCTCGATCGAGCGGATTGCCCGGTCGAACGCGACCCAGGCCATGACCTTGGAGTGGACGAATTGCTGCCGCCCGCCGCGCACCTCCCAGATGCCTTCATCCGGTTCGGCCCAGATTGTTTCGAGATTGCCGAGCAGATTGCACCTGACCTGCCAGCTGTTCTCGTCGTGCTTCAGCCCGCCTTTATGGCCCTGATAGAGGGTGTCGAGCAGTTCGCCATAGACGTCGAGCTGGCGCTGTTCCGCCGCTGCGTTGCCGACGCGGACCGGGCGGGAGTTTTCGTAACCGGCGAGCCAGTCGACCGTCCATTCCGCGAGGCGGCGCTCGCCCGCGATACCATACATGATCTGGATATCGTCGGGGTTGCCGGCCACGGCACGGTCGAGCCAGAGGCGCCATGCCTTGGCTTCCTCGCGATATCCGGCGGCGAGAAACGCCTGGAGGGTGAAGCTCGCATCGCGCAGCCAGCAATAGCGGTAATCCCAGTTGCGTTCGCCGCCGAGCTCCTCCGGCAGCGAGGTGGTGGCCGCCGCGACGATACCGCCGGTCTCCCAATGGGTGAGCGCCTTCAGGGTGATCAGCGAGCGCTTGACGATCTCGACCCAGCGGCCTTCGACCGGGACGCGCCGCGCCCAGCTCTGCCATTTCTCGGTGGCGGTGGCGATGCTTGCCTTCACGTCGAACTCATGGGGAACCCGCCGGTGCGATTGCAGCCATTCGAGGCCGAACGTGACGGTTTCGCCGGCAGCGACCGAAAATTCGCCGGCGGTGTGGTGATCGCGCCCTTCGAGTTCCACGTCCGACCAGATCACGACCATGTCCGGTCCCGCGACTGCGGTGATGCCCTTGCCGTGCGGCAGGCGCTGCACCCAGGGGACGATTTTGCCGAAGCCGAACCGGAAGACCAGCTCGGTTTTCATATCGACATTGCCGTCCAGCCCGGTGACCTGGCGGACCAGCCGGGTCGTGTCGTGCGGGTGCGGCACCATGCAGTCGGTCAGGCGGATCGTGCCGGTCGCGGTGGTCATTTCGGTTTCGAGAACCAGGGTATCCTCGCGATAATACCGGTGGGTCTTGATGATTTCGCCTTCGGGGGCGATCAGCCAGCGGCCATTGTCGCTGGTGCCGAGCAGGGCGGCGAAACAGGGATCGGAATCGAAACGGGGCAGGCACAGGAAGTCGATCGAACCATCCTTGCCGACGAGTGCGGTGGTCTGGCGGTCGCCGATCAGGCCGTAATCTTCGATGCGTAGAGCCATGAGGGCCCTCCTTCATTGGAATTTGGTCCGGGGGATGGTCAGGTGTGTGCGGCGAGCCGGTCGATGACCGCTTCGACGATCGCGGTGGGTGTCATCCCGATATCGACGGTAATGACCGCTTCGTCACTGCCTGGGGGTTCAAGTAATGCGATCTGGCTATCAAGTAATCGCGAGGGCATGAAATGGCCGCGCCGGGCTGCGATCCGGGCTTCGAGCACTGCGCGGCTGCCCTGGAGATTGATCAGGACCAGTTCGGCGCAATCGCCGCGCACCAGATCGCGGTACTGGCGGGTGAGCAGGGAACTGACGATCACCCCGCCCGAGGAGGCCTGCCGCCAGGCGCGGATCTGGCTGGCGATCCGGTGCAACCAGGGCATCCGGTCGTTATCGTCGAGCGGGTGGCCCGCGTGCATCTTGGCGCGATTCGCCTCGCTGTGCAGGTCGTCGCCATCGACGAACGGAATGTCGAGGCAGCCTGCCAGCATCGCCCCGATCGTCGATTTGCCCGAGGCGGTCACGCCCATCACGGCGAGGAGCGGCTTGGGGACAACCGGCGCGACACCCAGTGCCCGCAAGGTCGCGATCTCGCCCGCAACCCCGGCGCGGGCGAAGCAATCGCCCTCGAATGTACGCACCGTACCATCCGCGAAGCCGACAAAGGCCGCCGCGCATCCTTCGAGGAACAGGCCGGTCTCGACGACCCCCGCCATGGTTTTCAGCGCCGCGCCGACCGCAGCGGCGTCACGCCCGGCGGGCAGACGGCAATCGGCAATGACATTGCCGTTGTCGGTGACAAATCGGGTACCATCCGCCGCCGTTCGGAAGGCGGGTTCCAGACCGAGCGCGGTCAACCGCCCGAAGGTTCGTTCGGCCCCGAAATTCGCCAGTTCCACCGGCAGTTTCACATGCGCGCCGAGGCGGCCGACCAGCTTACCCTGATCGGCGATAACCACGAACCGATGGGCGGATTGGGCGACGATTTTTTCCCGCAGCAGCGCCCCGCCGAGCCCCTTGATCAGACGGAGGGAGCCGAATTCGATTTCATCGGCGCCATCGACCGCAAGATCGAGCGGTTGCGCGAGGTCGATGACCGGGATGCCGAGTTCGCGCGCCCGTTGCCCGGTTGCGTGCGAGGTGGCGGCACAGCTGATCGACAAGCCTTCGGCGGCGATCCGCGCGGCGAGAGCTGTGAGGAAATGCGCGACAGTTGAGCCGGTGCCGAGCCCGACATGCATGCCGGATTCGACGAGTTTAGCCGCCTCGATGGCGGCGTTGCGCTTCT
>JAQTXO010000435.1 GCA_028688765.1 Acidiphilium sp.
GCCCCACCCCGTCCCGATCCCGCGTCCCGCCCGACATCCGCGCGCTGACGATCAGGTAATCTGCCGAATCGCCCGCAATGACCACGGTTTTATCGCCCTCGATGACGAAACCGTCCCCGTCCCGCCGCGCGGTCGTTGTGATATCGTTCAGGTCATACCTCGAATGCCGCTCGGTATGGGCGACCGCCACGATCGCCTCACCGGCGGCAATCTTCGCAATCACTTCCTCGCGCAGAGCGCCGGGTGTGCCATGACGAAGCACCGCCCCGGCAAACACCACGCTCGCCAGATACGGCTCCAGCGCCACCGCCTTGCCGATCTCCTCCATGATGATCATCGTCTCGACCGGCCCGCCACCGAACCCGCCCTGCGCTTCGTCGAACGGCAGCGCCCGCAACCCCGCCTCGGCATATTCCGCCCACACCGCCCGATCGAACCCGTCCGGCTGTTTCGCATAGGCCTTGCGCATCTCGAAATCACCGTACCGCGCGGCAAACAACTTGCCGACACTGTCACGGAGCAGACGCTGTTCATCGGTGAAATCGAAGTCCATGGCGGGTTCCTTGGCAGAGAAAAGAAAGGCTTCTTTTTGTGACAAAAGAAGCAAAAAACTTTTATTACTTTGGATTCGGGAGGCGGCGGGGGTCGTGCTCCACAGTGGGAAATTACCGAAAGTTTTTTGGTTCTTTTTTACAAAAAAGAACTGCTTCCGTCAAAATCCCAGTATCGCCTTGGCAATGATATTCCGCTGTATCTCGTTCGATCCCCCATAGATCGAAATCTTGCGCCAGTTGAAATAGGTCGGTGCCGCATAGGCTGCGTCGTCCGGGCCGATCGGGGTGTTGTTGCCTTCGTCCTCGGCATCGGTCGAGCGTTGATACGGCATCGCCAGCGGTCCGACCACATCCATCAGAAGTTCGGTCGTGGCCTGCTGAATTTCAGATCCCTTGATCTTCAGCACGGATGATTTGGGGTCCGGCGCCCCGTGCCTGCCCGATTTCCGTGCCTCCGCCAGCACCCGCAACTGCGTGATTTCCAGCGCTTTGAGCTCAACCTCGACCGTGGCGAGTTTCTCGCGAAACCACGGCGCCTGCAGCAACGTGCCGTCCCCGGCGCGTTCCTTCGCCGCCAGTTCGCGCACCCGCCGCAGCCGCTGCTTGGAAACGCCGACGCGGGCGATGCTGGTCCTTTCGTTTCCGAGCAGGAACTTGGCGTAATCCCAGCCCTTGTTCTCCTCGCCGACCAGATTCTCCACCGGCACCTTCACCTCGTCGAACCACACTTCATTGACCTCGTGCCCGCCATCGATCAGCTGGATCGGTCGCACCGTGATGCCCGGCGTTTTCATGTCGACAAGGATGAAGGAAATACCTTGCTGTTTCTTCGCCGCCTGCAAATCGGTCCGGGCCAGCACGAAAATCCAGTCGGCATATTGCGCGAGCGTCGTCCAGGTCTTCTGACCGTTGATGATGTAATGATCCCCCTCCCGCCGCGCCGTGGTCTTGAGCCCGGCAAGATCCGAACCTGCCCCGGGTTCGGAGAAGCCCTGGCACCACCAGATGTCCAGATTCGCGGTTCCCGGCAGGAATTTCCGCTTCTGGGCGTCGTTCCCGAAGGTCGCGATCACCGGGCCAACCATCGAGACATTGAACGGCAGCGGTTGCGGTGCCGGGGCCGATTGCAGCTCGTCGATCAGGATGAATTCCTGCACAGGGCTCCAATCCTGCCCGCCCCATTCCTTCGGCCAGTGCGGCGTCGCCCAGCCTTTCGTATTCAGTTTTGCCTGCCAGTCAACGATATCCTGCTTGGCGATCTCGCGCCCCTCGATCATCCGCTGCTGCACCTCGCGCGGCAGATTGTCCCGGATGAACGCCCGGATCTCATCGCGAAACGTCAGTTCCTCAGCCGAAAAACTCAGTTCCATCGCCTGCCCCCTAATTGATCTCGAACAATCCGGCAGCCCCCTGGCCACCGCCGATGCACATGGTGACCACGGCGAACTTCGCACCCCGCCGCCGGCCCTCGATCAGCGCATGCCCCGTCATCCGCGCCCCGCTCATACCGTACGGATGCCCGATCGAGATGGACCCGCCATCGACATTGAGCTTCGCCGGATCGATCCCGAGCCGATCCCGGCAATAGATCACCTGGCTCGCGAACGCCTCGTTCAACTCCCACAGATCGATATCATCCACCGTCAGACCATGCCGCTTCAACAGGCGCGGCACCGCGAACACCGGCCCGATCCCCATTTCGTCCGGCTCGCAGCCGGCCACCACGAATCCGCGAAACACGCCCATCGGCGTCAACCCGCGCGCGGCCGCCTCGGTATCGGACATCAGCACACATGCCGAGGCGCCATCCGAGAGCTGGCTCGCATTACCCGCCGTGATGAACTGATCCTCGCCGCGCACCGGCTTCAGCTTTGCCAACCCCTCAAGCGTGGTCTCGGGCCGGTTGCCCTCGTCCTGACGCAAGGTGATCTCCTCATGCGAAACCGCCTTGGTCTCCTTGTTCTCGATCGCCTTGATCGTGGTGATCGGCACGATCTCGGCGGCGAACCGCCCGGCCTGCTGCCCCGCTGCCGTCCGCCGCTGGCTCTCCAGCGCATACTCATCCTGCGCCGCCCGGCTCACGCCATATCGCGCCGCAACGATGTCCGCCGTCTCGATCATCGGCATATAGACCGCCGGTTTGTGCTCGAGCAGCCAGGGATCGAGGTTCCGCCCGTTATTGACCGGGTTGGAGGTCAGGCTGATACACTCCAGCCCGCCCGCCAGCGCCACCGGCGCACCCTCGACCACAATCTCGTGGGCGGCCAACGCGATCGCCTGCAACCCCGACGAACAGAACCGGTTGACCGTCATCGCTGCGGCGTTCACCGCAACCCCCGCCCGCACCGCGGCCAGCCGCGCGACATTGCCACCGGTCGTTCCCTCCGGCGTTGCGCATCCCATCACCACATCCTCGATGTCCAGCGGATCGAGTTGCGCCCGCTCCATTGCATGGCGCAACGCATGCGCACCCAGCGTCGGGCCGGTGGTGATGTTGAACGCGCCCCGATACGCCTTGCCGATCGGGGTCCGGGCGGTGGACACAATGACAGCCTCAACCATGCGCAACTCCTAACCGAATGTCTGCTTCCGATGATCCGCCGCGGCCTCCGCCGCCAGTTCCTTGCGCGAAAACTTCCCCACCGATGTCCTGGGCAGGCTGTCGCGAAATTCCACCGCCACCGGCATTTCGTGGCGTCCCAGCTTGTCCGCGAGGAAGGCACGCAACTCCTCGATCGTGAACGATGCGGCATGCGCCTTCAACGTCACGAACGCCTTGGCCGATTGGCCCCGATAATCATCCGGCACGCCCACCACGATCACCTCGGCCACGTCCGGATGC
>JAQTXO010000436.1 GCA_028688765.1 Acidiphilium sp.
GGTATTGTTCCAGATTATACAAGCAAAAAACATGCCAAAAAATAAACCAATGAAATAACTATAAATAGTGATTTCGACATCGGTTTGGTGTAAAAAATCCTGACAAAAATCGGCGGAGACGCATGAAGGGGAGCATAAGGTTCTGTGGGGTATTCACGCCACGGCGGCATGATCAGCGTGGCCTCCATTGTCATTGGCCATGCCAGGATGCCAGCGTTCAAAGGTTGAGCGCAGCGTTCCGTCGAGTGTCCGGGTGCGGGTCTGTAGGAGCAGATGTGCCCCGCCCCGGGTCCACTGCATCTGCTGCTTTTTGGCGAACCGCTTGCTCACCACGGCATTAACTGTCGCCTCAACGAATGCCGAGGATATCCGCTCGCCAGATCGATATCGTTCGCCGTAGTTGATCAGGCTGGCCAGATTTGAGGTGATATAGACCCCGAACTCACGGGCGAGCGTGATGAATTTTCGAAGATTGGGGTAGTCCACGTCGAGATCGGCAAGGTCGGTTTCAAAATCGTTGATCAGCTCGCGGGCGCCGTGCCCGTTTCCGTGCCAGAGCTTCCATTTGATGCGATCGAGTTCGCTGGCCAGCCGGGCCCCGATTGCTTCGTTCCGCTGCCCCACCCCCTTTGCAAACTGGCCAAGCACGGTGATCCGCATGGTGATGTGAAACCAGTCCAGGACATGCTCGGCTATCGGAGTAACCAGTTCGGTCAATGCGCGAACCTCCTCCCCGCCGTCGGTCAAAAAGGTGACGTCCTGGTTCGCCTGTAAGCCCTGGCTCTTGAGCATTTCAAATAGGCGGCGCTTTGGTTTGCAATCGTATCCATGCACCATGCCGACGTAGCGGGGTGCGCGATCCTCGGGAATCGACCGTCCGACGATCAGCTCGAAGTTTGTCTTCTTTTCTTCCCAATTCCGAACGTAGCCGCCATCAAGACCGACCACGATCCTGCCTTCCGGTATCGGCAGCTTGGCCCATTCCGCCGGGCAACCATCGATGAAGCAAGGTCGCTCTTCCCCCAGTTCGGCCTCAGCGCGCGCCGCGACGCGCAAGGTGTGGTCGCGCAACGTCGTCGCGTTTGCGCCTGATGCGATCGGCAGGATGTCAGCCATCAGTCCCGCCGCGGCCGCATAGGGTACGAGCGATGACCAGCGCGTCTCCAGATACAGCCGTTCCGGGGCAATGTGCTCCGGGAAGAACTCGCCCAACGGTGACGTTGTGGCTGGCCCATGATCGCCTTGGCACGGGCAGCGATGCAATCGCAGACCGGCAAGCGGCACGTCGCCATACAGCGTTCGAAATATGAGCGGATAATTGCCTTTACTGCGCTGCCGGGCACCACACGCTTGGCAATTCCGGTGACGCGCCGTCCACGATGCGACCTGAGACCCGACGATCCGGCGCTGGACAGCCGTCATAAGAGTTTTCCCCTCGCTGATCGACAAACCCACGTCTTCCGGTCGTTCTGTCGCTTTTTCAAACACGGCAACTGGTTCGGCCGCACGGGCAACACCCTCATCATCGGTGATCTGGAGCAGGACACTGACACGCATTGTATATCTCCCATTTCGAGCTGGCGGTGCGGACGGGGCGAGTTTTCCACAAGCGCCGGAGTGGAAAGCCGACAGCCTGTGCGACACCCGATTTCGCCACCGGCCTAGCCCCAAAGAACCATCAGTTTGCATTCCGACCGAAAGATAGCAAACTGAATTATGGCTTCCATCACCCGCGCCGCCACTGCCATTGCCACCGTGCTCGTTCGCGAGGGGGTGGACTATGCTCAGAGCAAGGCTGTGTTCCGGGCGGCGAGGCAACGTGCTGGCCTGCGGGCACCGCCCGAGCGGCGCGGGAGTGTGGACAGGCTGACCGTCGAGGAAGAACTTCGCTTTCTCGATCAGGCATACGCACGGGATGGCAGGATCGGGCTGATGCTCCAGACCTTGCTGGAAACCGGTGCGCGAGCCTCCGAACTGGTGCAGCTTCGGGTCGAGGATGTCAGTTTGGTCGAGCGCATGGTCGTAATCCGCCAGGGCAAGGGCGGCAAACGTCGCGAGGTGCCGATCCGGCGTGATCTGGCGCAGTTGCTTCGGCTGCACATCGCCGCGCGCCGCGCCGGACCGCTCTTCGTCAGCCGCCAGCAGGGGTCCGGCCCGATACCCCACGTGTTAACCCGCCAGCGGGTCGGCCAGATTGTGCGGGACGTCGCCAGCGCGGCAGGGATCACCAAGCGGGTGTACCCGCATCTGCTGCGTCACACGGTCGCCACTCGATTGCTTGCGCTGGGCATGGACATCACCGATCTACAGCGCTTCCTCGGTCACGAAAGCATCGCCACAACGCGCTTGTATGCCGAAACCACGGCGGCAACGCTGCAGCGCCGGTTCGACCAACTCACTGACCCGGCAGCTCACGCACTGATCTCCGGCATTCGACAGCAACGTGGCGATGAGGCGGCGCTGCTGGCCGCCGAACTGCTCGCGCAGCGCAGGGCGGCTCGTGTCAGCATTGCTGGTGCATAAGCTCCCGATACTCGGCGCGGCGAAGTCGGGCGTTTACCGCGCGTCGTGAAAATGGCCGGCCTCGGGCACGTTCCCGCGCATGACTGCGATCGACAGCCTGTTCCAGCCGCCACATCGCCTCCTCATCGTTGAGAATTTCCTGACGGCCCTCAAGGACAACGCCCTCGATGATATCGATCATGGTGCCCAGATCCTCCAGGCCATCCATCGACAGGATACCATCCCGATTGACCATGAAGGCATCCGGGCCGCCACAATCCTCCGGTGGGCAGGCACCATCCCCGGCGACACAAGCAGGATATGCTTTGCCGTCCCCAGGGTTGAGCCAGCCCTCAATGCGAACCTCGTGGCGCCAGGGAATGTTCAGATCATATTCATAGGTAAACCGGGCGTTCTTTCGAAGCCGGAGCGCTGCCAGCGTCACGTCGGGCGAGGACGCCGAAAGCTCCACCGAACCGTATTCCGCGGCGCGGAGGCAGAATTGATAAAGATGAATGCCGTCCCAGCCCATCGCAACCTGGATCACCCCATGCAATTCACGAAGAGTGAGCGTCGAGGGCACCAGAACGCGCCGCCAGACCATCGGGCTGATCCCATGCAGCCAAACCTTGATCTGCACGATCGATTCCGGCTCCGATGAGGCGGATGCCGCCGAGCATTCCTTTGGCAGTGTCGATTTCAGCGTTCGCTTCATCCACCCAGATTACCCGATCTCGCTCATACCCCACAGATCCTTATGCTCCCCATGAATGTATCGGAGGTTGCATTCGTTTAACTATTTCCATAATTATTCTACATTCGCTCCAGAAATCATGGAGCGACAACTCGTTCTATAAATATCATTTAGGTAACCAATAATGCTGCCGATCTA
>JAQTXO010000437.1 GCA_028688765.1 Acidiphilium sp.
CGCCCCTGGCGGCATGGGTTTTGAGCCCAGCGTCACGCAGCTCGCGCGCCTGCCGCCACCCCAGACTCACGCCATGGATGTCATCGCCGCGCTCCTGCCACGCCGCTACAAGCGGTTGGAGCAAGGTGGTCTTGCCCGCTCCGGCCGCGCCGATCCCTACGGCAAACCGCCCGCCCATCCCCAGATGCTTCATCAGACCGTATTGCGCGGCCCCGTGCGCGCCCTCGAATTTGAGGCCACTCGCCTCAACCCCCCGCGCGAGCTGATCCGGCGTCAAACCGCCGCGCTTGTCCCCAGCCTCCTTGCCGGCAAGCTCGATCAGCGCAGACTCCTGGCTGAGATGCGCCTGGGTGGTCAGCCGCGTCTCGCCCGGCACGGTGATGGCGTTGCCTTGCGCATCCACCGTCTCCCGTAACACCGCTCCGACCAGGATCGCGGTTTTCTGCCGGGCTTCGCCCTTCGCCCCCGCCCCGGCAACCCCGGTCTCGTCAACGCCGCGCTCCCTGAGCCGGGTAATCACCCGATCGACATCCGCCCCGCTCTCGATCCCCGATGCGATCAACCCGCGCGCGGCGGCAACCCGCTCATCCTCGGGTTTCAAAACCGCGCGGCGCTCGAACTGATCCCCCAGCAGCATCGCCGCCGCGTCATAGGCACGGTCCAGCCGCGCCGCCTCGCTCAAGGGCTGGGCCTTCCGTTCCGGATCGATCACCGATCGATGCTGATAGCCGATCTTCTCGGCCTGGCGTTTCCAGCTCGCGAAGTCGCTCATGTCGTCGGATTTCTCGATCCGCGTGCCGTGCGCGCCGGTTTTCAGCAGCTTGATCCGCTCATCCGGCGAGAGCTTGTCCCACTCCGCCCCGATCGCCTTGGCATAGGCTTTCGCGTCAGCCAGCGCATCGCCCGTCCGCTTGCTGAACGCCGCTCTGACCGTCTCCGGCACGGCGCTGAGCCGCGCCGCGCCGTTGGTTCGGTCCAGCTCGATATCCACTCCCAGCCGCCGGAGATTCTGGGCAAGATGTGCCTGGTAGATCGCCCCCCACTCATGGATGCGCCCGTGCATCTGCATCGTGTTCAACGAGACGACGCGCCCGCTCGGCGTGACGATCGTGTTCGGCACGGTGACGTGGGTATGCAACTGCATGTCGCCGGCAACCCGCATCTTGACCAGCTCGGTCTCCATCCCCCCCGCCGGGGTCTGGCGTGCGATCTCAAGTGTTGGCCGGGCGGTGTAGTGATCGAACGCCACCCAGCCGATCTTGCCTTGCTCAACCCCATCTTTGCCGCCCTGACCCTTGCGGGCCAGCCCGATCACCTGCTCGATCTCGCGCATCGCCGATTGCACCGCGTCGCGGTGCGCCTGCCCGATCGAAGCCCGCTCCGCCGCTGTCGGCGCAAAAGCCCATGCGATCGAAACGCTCTTGTCGGCGCTGAATGTGAAATCGACATAGCCGATCGGGGTTTTCGAGCGATTGAGCGCATCCCGCCACTCTGCCGGGTCCAGCGGCGCGCCATCGGCTTTCCGGCCGCTGAGAATGTTCGCCCGTTCCTCGTCGCTGAGTTTCCGACCATCCGCCGCCCCCAGCGCCTTGCGCAACCTGATCAGCTCGGGATGCACGGGCGCGGCCTCCTCGATCGCCGGGCGCGCATCCTCGGTCGTGCCGCCCGGCGTCTCGGCCGCCCGCCGCTTCGGCTGCATCGCCGCCTCGATCCGCGCCCGATCGCCGGCGCTGTTGCCGCTCGCCGCGTCCAGCGCTGCCCGCAACCCGGCCCCGCCGCCCTGGCGCAACGCATCGGCCCAATCCGCACCCTTCGGCCCCGGCGTCACACTGGCCGGCGGTTCCAGATAGACCGTCTCGCCACCGCCCGCCTCGATGATCCCGGCGGCCTTCGCGGCGGCTTTCTGCCCCGCCTCACCGACATTCCGACCGTTATGGACCTTCGGATTGTCCCGGTCGGCGAGCAACCCGATCGGGGTCGATCCGTGATATTGCTCCGCCCACGCCACCACGCCGCCCGCGTTGTAGCCGATCAAACCCTCCTGGCGGGTGGCCTGCACCGCACTCGCCACCGTCTCGAACCCCTCGCCGGCCAGCCTGATCCTGTCATGACCGGCAACCGGCACCGCTTCACCGGGCGGGGGTGCCAGCAACCACGCGCCCGCCGCCCCCAGCATTCGCCGGCCGATCTTCTCGCCGTCCTCGCTGAGATAGGTCCGCTGCACCCCGGTCAGCCTGATCCGCCCCGCCTCGTCCTGCCCGTACATCGGGGTCAGCATCGCAACCGTCGCCCCGGCCTCGATCTCCCTCGCGTCATAATTCGGATGCAGCCGCGTCACCCTGACCTGGCGCAACAGCCAGTCGGCATCGAGGCCGCGCGCTTCCAGATAGGTCCGCACCGGGCGGGTCAGCTCGGTTCTGACCGCCTCGGCCGCCGCAACCTTCTCCGCGTGCTCGCGGCGCTCGCGCATCTTCTGCCCGGCCGATCCCCGGAATACCGGCTCGGACACATCCTCGGCCGTGCCCCGCACTGCCTCGTCCCAGACTTTGCCCGCGATCGTCCTGCGCGCCTTGTCGAACCGCACGGCTTGCGCCCGTGCCGCTGCGGCGGCCTCCCCGTCCAGCTCGCGGGCCTCGGCGGTGATCCCGAGACGCCGAACCAGGCTCTCGAACCGCCCGCCCTCATCAACCGCAAAATCCTTCCATTGCCCGGTCGTGGCATTGACCGAAACCGACATCCCATCCCCGCCGCGCCACGTCGCCTGTATCCGGAGATTGACCCCGCTTTTCTGGTAACGGACCCCCGCCGCGTCCAGCGCACCGGCAACATCGATGGCGCGCGGCTCGTCCTCCTGCCGCTCGATCGGCCCGCTCGGCGCAATCGCCGGCTCGCCACCCCGCGCCGCCAAGGCAACCGCCTCGGCCGCCATGCCGGCATCGTAATCCTCATCCTCGCGTCCAGCCCCGGCATCGGACAAAAAACCGGCCTCGCCGTGCTCGATCCAGCTCCCATCTGGCGGCCCGACCGGCTCGCCACCGATCTCCGCCAAAGCCGCCGCCTCGGCCGCCATGCCGGCATCGTAATCCTCAACTGTCACGGCATCCCGCGCGGTCTCCGGCTTCGCTGTCTGCGCCCCGGTAGGCGGCACCGGCAGGGCAGAACCATCGGCCCGCTTGCCGTCCAGCACGTTCTCCCACTCCGCGCGGGTCGGCTCCCGATCCGGGTCCAGCCCGAAAACCTCGCTCAACGGCGCCACCGCCCGCTGATACTGCTTGCCCGGAATCGGCGTCCCATCCGCCCGGTTGCCCGATAGCAGATTAGCAACCTCCTCCTTGGTGATCGGCCGGGACACATCGATCCCCAGCGCCAGCGCAACCACCGGGTCCA
>JAQTXO010000438.1:0-1785 GCA_028688765.1 Acidiphilium sp.
CATCGATCACAACCTCCCAACCAATCCGCCTACCCCCCTACACCCGTCACCTCAAAATCAATCCGACCTCACCAATCACCCCCTACATCCGCCACCACCCCATCCCCCGCCCAATCAACCGGATACTGCCCCATCGCCACGGCCCGATGAAACGATGAATACGGCCAATCGGCCACCCCGGCCACGAGCCCATGCTTCACCGGGTTGAAATGAATATAATCGACATGCGCCGCATAATCCGCATCGTCGCGTATCGTATGCTCCCAGAACCGACGCTGCCAAATCCCGCGCTCGCGCTTGCCGATCCGGCTCACCGATCGATACTCCCCCGCCGGTACCCCCCGGGAAAACGCGATCTTTATCGCGTTCCACCGAAACGAAAAATCGGAATCGCCGTCAGGTAACGTCCACATACAATGCAAATGATCCGGCAACACCACAAACGCGTCGATATGAAACGGCGCCCGCGCCTTGGCGCCCCGCACCGCCGCACGCAAACCATCGATATGTCGGACAAGCATCTCACTGCGCCGGTCATAAAGATTGACCGTGAAGAAAAAACACCCGCCCGGCACCCGATTACGACGATAGTCCATCACGCCTCGCCCCCGCCATCATCAAGCAAACCGTAGGATGGGCAGAGCCCTCGCGCAGCCCATCGATCACACCCCCAAAACCCATCCACCCGCCCCCTGCAACCATCACCTTGCACCGGCTAACAAATCAAACCGTAGGATGGGCAGAGCCCTTGCGAAGCCCATCGATCACAACCCCAAAATCGATCCACCTCCCGCAAAAAGGCAAGGCAAAGTGTTCTTTTTTGCAAAAAAGAACCAAAAAACTCTTTTGAATCTAGGCCCGCGCCTCTGACACCGCCCGTAGCCCAGATAACAAAAGTTTTTTGCTACTTTTTTTCAAAAAAGTAGCCCTTCCTTACCTTCCCCTGCCTTCTTGCCGCTTTCTCACCCCCCGCCCGTTATGCTTAGAGTCCCATGTGACCGAAGCACCCCGCCCTCATGAAGCCTTGACCGAAACCCTCAAAGCCATCTTTGCGGGTTTCCATCGCGAGGCGGTTCGGCTGGCCCAGCACCACCGGGCCGCGATGCCGATGGTCACGCTGTTGCTGGGTTATTTCAACCGCGTCGTGATCCGCTTCGCCCAATCCGCTGGCAAACCCGCCGCACCGCCGCGCCCGATCCGCGAACCCGCAGCGGAAACCCCCGAGACCGCGCCGCCGAAACCCTCCCGCCCGCGCAAACCCTCGCCGTTCTCCACCCAATTCGCCTGGCTGCTGCATCTGCTGCCGACCACCCCGACCACGGGCGTCGTCGCCGCGCAGGCCCATTACGACCTGATCGCGTTCGTCAATTCGCCCGAGCTGATCGCCCTGCTCGCCGCCAAACCAAGCCTCGTTCGCATCCTCCGCCCGATCTGCCGCATGTTCGGCGTAAACCTCCCCGACCACCTCCGCCCACCACCCCGCCAGCGACGTCAGCGCAAACCCAACCCCAACCCGAAACCCAAACGCATCATCTGGCCGATCCCCCTCGACCCCGCCGACATCCGCGTCCCCGACGCCAACTACCACGGCGTCCATTTCGGCCCCGGCAACCGCTTCTGGCCACCCCGACGAAAATACCGAAAAATTCACTCCTGACCGAACCCACCTTCGCACGCCGATAATGTTACGATACCGCAACAAACAATCATCAAAAACCTTGCCAACCCCGCCGAACTCCCGCCACAAGGAGCACCATGATCAAGCGCGCAGCCCTCTTCGCCATC
>JAQTXO010000438.1:1795-3387 GCA_028688765.1 Acidiphilium sp.
GGCAACCGCTTCTGACCGCAAAGACGAAAATACCGAAAAATTTGCCACTGAACGAACCCACCTTCGCACGCCGATACTGTTACGATAACGCAACAAATAAGCCGTAAACCTTCCTACGAATGATTGCCGACATCGCAGTCATAAAAAATCCCGCCAATCCAAAGCCGGTGCGAAACATCGCCGGCCCCGGATCAGCGGGATTTCAGCTTCCGCAGAAATGCGGGCGTGTCGCCCTCAGACTCCCGCCGCCGCCGCAACTTCGGCTGCGAAATCCGTGGTTTCCTTCTCGATGCCCTCCCCGAGCGTGAACCGCACAAACCGCGTCACTTCGGCCCCGGCATTATGCACGATCTTCTGCACCTTGCTTTCGCCGTCATGCACCCAGACCTGTTCGAGCAGCACGACATCGGCGAAATACTTGCGCACCCGACCCTCGACCATCTTTTCGATGATCGCATCCGGCTTGCCTTCGGCCCGCGCCTGATCGGCGAAAATCGCCCGCTCCCGCGCCACCGCCGCCGGATCGACATCCGCCGCGCTGATCGCATCGGGCCGCGTCGCCGCGATATGCATGCCGATCTGCCGCCCCAGCGCCGCAAGTGCCTCTTCGGCCTTGCCCTCCAGCGCGACCAGCACGCCGATCTTGCCCAAACCGGGCTTCAGCGCCCCGTGCACATACGAAGCCGCCGCGCCGTTCGAAACTTCGATCACCGCAACCCGGCGGATCGTCATGTTCTCGCCGACGGTCGCGATCAGATGCGTCAGTTCCTCGGCCACCGAATGCGACGTGCCCGGATAGGTCGCCGCCTTCAACGTCTCGACATCCTCGCCCACGCTGAGCGCGAGCCTGGCCGCCGTCTCGACGAAAGCCTGGAACGCATCGTTGCGCGCAACGAAATCGGTCTCGGCATTCACCTCGACCATCGCCGCCTTGTTGCCCTCATGCGCAACGCCCACCAGACCTTCGGCCGCAACCCGGCCCGACTTCTTGGCCGCCGCCGCCAGACCCTTCTTGCGCAGCCAGTCCACCGCGGCTTCCATATCGCCACCGGCCTCGACCAGCGCCTTCTTGCAATCCATCATCCCTGCGCCGGTCTTGTCGCGCAGATCCTTCACCATCGCGCCCGTTACTTCGGCCATGGTTATCCTCCTCAAAAAATCGAAACAAACTCAGGCGTGAACTTCGGCATCCTCATCGAGCGCGGCATCCGGCGGCAACTCTTCGAGCGCCCCGAGATCGACCCCCGAACCGGCCATTTCGGCGCTGATTCCATCGAGCACCGCGCCCGCGATCAGGTCGCAATACATCGTGATCGCGCGGATCGCATCGTCATTGCCCGGAATTGGATAGGTCACGCCTTCGGGGTCGGAATTGGAATCCAGCACTGCAATCACCGGAATCCCGAGCTTGTTCGCTTCCTCGACCGCCAACTTCTCCTTGTTGGTGTCGATGATGAACAGAATATCCGGCAGCCCGCCCATTTCCTTGATCCCGCCGAGCGCGCGTTCCAGCTTTTCCTTCTCGCGCGACAGGTTCAGGATTTCCTTCTTGGTCAGCCCCTGGGCCTCACCGCTCACGGTGTCTTCCATCT
>JAQTXO010000439.1 GCA_028688765.1 Acidiphilium sp.
CATTATCCGATTTGGTGGCGCGAACCCCGGTGAACCGCTCGTAATGGCCGAGATCGAGATCGGTCTCCGCCCCATCATCGGGCACGAACACCTCGCCGTGCTGATACGGGCTCATCGTGCCGGGATCGACGTTCAGATAGGGGTCGAGCTTGCGCAACCGGACCGTGTAACCGCGCGCCTGCAACAGCGCGCCGAGCGAAGCGGAAGCGATACCCTTGCCGAGCGAGGAGACCACGCCGCCGGTGATGAACACATACCGGGTCATGGACGCTCCCCATAACAGAGCGCGGCGCGGCGCAAAACCCCGCACCGTCGGTATCGCGGGTCAGCCATCAGTTTTTGGCGGGCGCGGAGGTGGCCGGGGTCTTGGTCGGAGTGCTGGCCTTGGTCTGAGTTTTGCCATGGGTCTGGCCGGCAACCGGCGTCTGGGCCGTCGTGGACGTCGTGGAATCGGGCGCAGGCGTCGTGCCCGCACTGTGTGCCGGCGGGGTCGCCGTCGTCGTCCCCGCGGACTCACCCGGAATCGGCGGCAGCGGGGCCAAAGGCGTCGCCGGGGCCTTGGTGCTGGCCGGGCTGCTCGAAGCGGGGGCGCTGGTGGCGGGAACCGGCCCGTTGAGGATCGACTCGCCGCTGCTGGTGCCGCCATTCTTGTAGAGCAGCGCGAGAATCAAACTCAGCGCCATGAACGCGGTCGCCAGCACCGCCGTGGTGCGGGTCAGAAAGCTCGCCGTGCCGCGCCCGGTCATGAAATTGCCCATGCCCTGGCTGGAGCCAAGCCCCAACCCGCCGCCCTCGCTGCGCTGGATCAGCACGACCCCGATCAGCGCGAGGGTCACGAACGCTTGCAGCACGAGCAGAACCGTAATCATGGGAATATTCCAGACATGGCCCGCGTTCTAATCCGCCGCAGCGCCGGTGGCAATCTGGCCCCCTGCATCCCGCGCCTCATCCCGCCCGCGCCGCTCCGGCGCCTTATTCAACCCGCGCCGCGATCGTCATGCGCGCCGAAGGGCAGGTCGCCGCCAAAGCGCGCATCGCGGCACCCGGCGGCCGCACCGCCCGATCGAGCAGCGGCCCCAGCGCGCGCGCCACCGCGATCGAGTGAAGATATTGGCAGGGCTGCGCGAGGTGATCCTCGCTGTTGTAAAAATCCGCGCGCGGATAGCGGCTCCGATCGGGCAGTTCGACGAAGCGCCCGCCATGCCGGGTAAAAATCCGCCTGATCGCCACGATATCGGCCTCAGGCAGCCGCACCGTATCGAAATCGGTCGGCAAACCGCCGATCACGATCACGCCGCGCGCCGATAAGCGGCGGACGAAGCGGGCGGTTTCGCGCGCCCCATACCCATCGGCAATCGCGCGCGGCCCGGGCTCGATGCGATGCAGCGTCGCCAGAAACGCAGGGTCGGCGGTCGCGAGCGTGGTGCCGATCCGGTCGCCCTCCCGGTCGAACTGCGCCGCGAGCATCGCGCGCCGATGCCCGAGCCCCGCCGCATGGGCCGCCATTTCGGCCAGCGCCTCCAGCCCGTCCGGCATGGTGCTGCCGAACGCCCCGGCCAGCGCCCGCAGCGCCCCCAGATGCCACAGCAGCGCCCGATTGCGATAAAACAGCCACGCCCCGTCCATATCCATGCGGTTCTGCGCGGCGGTGATGTCGTATTGCTGGATCTCGATCGGCAGATACACGCTATCGCCCCGGTGCAGCAGCGGGCTCCAGCGCGCGAACAGGTCATCGAGCCCGATCCCCACGGCCACCCCGCCATTTTCGCATGGCAGGCCGAGCATCGCGCCGATCACCCGGCAGGAATGCGAGAACGGCGCGTTCGACCCGGCCAGAACCACCAGCTTCGGCGAAGCGAGCCGCGCCCCGCGCGCCAGTTTCTGGTCCATCTCCATCCGCAACAGCCCCACCGAGAGCGGACGATGCAGCACGAAGGCGAACGCCGCGAAATAGAGCGCGAGCGAGGCGGCGGCACAGAGAACCAGCCGGCGCATCAGAACTGGAAATAAATGAACGGGCGGGCGAAGGGCGCGAAAAACAGCGCCTGCACCGAAAACGCGAACCCGGCGATCAGGGCGGCATTGCGCCCCCGCACCCGCAGACTGTGAACATCCGGTGCCAGCAGAATGATCCCCCAGGCCAGCCCCACCAGCGCCACCCCCTGCACCACGCTCATGGTGCGCGCCGCCCCAAGGTAAGGCAGCACCGCAACCGGCGTCGCAATCAATCTCAATGCCGGAACCGCCTTGACGATCAGGTCCGGCAGCAGCACCCCCCCCGCACCGCACAGCCCGCGCAGCATGATCCAGCTCGCCCGCAGGCTCTCCGCCCGGAACGGCACCCACGCCACCAGCACCGCCAGCAGCGTGATCCCCTGCGCGAGCCGCGCCCCCATCCGCCCGCCGAAACGCCGCCATTGCTGATGCACGATCAGATAAATCCCGTGCAGCCCGCCCCAGGCCAGAAAACTCCACGCCGCCCCGTGCCAGAACCCGCCGAGCAGCATGGTGATCATCAGATTGGCGTTGCGCCGCGCCTCGCCGTGCCGGTTGCCGCCGAGCGGAATATAAAGGTAATCGCGCAGAAACCCCGACAGGGTGATATTCCAGCGCCGCCAGAAATCGCTGATGTCGCGCGCCTGATAGGGGCTGCGGAAATTCAGCGGAAACCGGATGCCGATCATCCGCGCCAGCCCGATCGCCATGTCGGAATAGCCCGAGAAATCGAAATAGATCTGCGCGCCATAAGCCAGCAGCGCGACCCAGGCCTCGACCAGCGACAGCGGATGCCCGGCGGCGGCGGCGCGAAACCCGGGGTCGGCGAAGCGCGCGAGGCTGTCCGCCAGAACCAGCTTCTTCGCGAGCCCGAGCAGAAACATCTCGATCCCCGCGACCAGATCGCCCGACCGCACCCGCCCGTCATGGCGCACGAATTGCGGAATGATCTCGCGTGGCCGCACGATCGGCCCGGCCAGCAGATGAGCGAAAAACCCGACGAAACAGGCATAATCCACAAAGCCGCACTCCGGGGTTTCATCCCGATAGGAATCGACCAGATACATGATCTGCTGGAACGTGAAAAAACTGATCCCGAGCGGCAGAACAATCCCTAAATCCGGTGCGCGCACCCCGAACAGGCTGGCCCCGGTCGCCGCGAACAACCCGGCATATTTGAATCACCCGAGCAGGCCGAGATTGGCCACGAGCCCCGCGACCAGCAGCGGCTTGCGCCGCATTGCGCGACGCATCACCCTCACCCATACATAATTCCCCACGATCGAGCCGGCCAGCAGCGGCAGAAACACCGGCTTCCACCAGCCGTAAAACACCAGACTCGCGGCCAGCAGCACCACCAGCGCCGCGCGCGGGCCGAACCGCCACC
>JAQTXO010000440.1 GCA_028688765.1 Acidiphilium sp.
ATCGGCACCGTGGTCAGTCTGCGCCTGCCGCTGCAGCCTGCCTGAACACATTTTCGTTTCTGACGATTCCGTCAGGTTCAGGTTCACGAAACGTCAGATAGCGCTGGTATCGGCTCATCCGAGATGAACCCGATATCAGATCCGACCAGCCGGCGAGGCCATCGGCGCGCGATGAAGCTGGCGGCGATGCTGCTGGCGGCGACTCTTGCCGGGTGCGCGCGCTATGTGCCGCGCCCGATCGACCCGGCCACCGCCGCCACCCGGCTCGCGGCGCGCCGCCTCGACGATCCGGCGCTGCTGCGGTTTCTCGCGGCGATGGGCGATGCCGCGCCGCGCTGGGGCATCGGCACGCTCACGCTGGTTGCGGTGTTCGAGCGGCCCGATCTGAGGATTGCGGTGGCGAACCGCGAAATCGCCCAGGGTGGGCTGATCGCCGCCACCGCCCTGCCCAACCCGACGCTGGGCCTCAGCCCGACCTACAATACCGGCACGTCGCTGCCTTCGCCGATCAAGATCGGTCCGATCGTGGATTTCGTGATCGGCAGTTTCGGGGCACGGGCGGCGGATGCTGCGGCGGCGCGCGCGAGGATCGCGGCGGCGCGCGCGGCGATCCGCACCGCTGCCTGGCACGAGCGCGCCCGTGTCCGCGATGCATTGCTCGCGGTCTGGCAGGCGCGGGCGGGGGCGGCCATTGCGGATCAGGCCGCGCGCACCGCGGCTGCCAGCAGGAGGGTGCTCGCCCAGCGGTTCGCGGCGGGCATGATCGCGGCACCGCTGCTCACCTCCGGGCAGATCACGGCGGAACAGGCGCGTTTCGCCGCCACCGAGGCGGCGCGGCGAACCAGCCTGGCCATGACGCGGCTTGCCGCCGCCATCGGCATGCCGGTGGCGGCGCTGGATGGAGTTCGGCTCGATCTTGCCGCTTTCGATACTGCGCCGCCGACCGGGGATGTCGCGGCGCTGGCGCGCGCCGCCTTGATCGACCGGCCCTCGGTGCGCGCGGCGCTCGAACAGTACCGGGCCGCGCAGGATCGGCTGCGCGCCGCGATCGACCGGCAATATCCCGGCTTCACGATCGGACCCGGCTATCACTACGATCAGGGGGACAATAAATTCCTGCTCGCCCTCTCGGTGCCGCTGCCGGTGTTCAACCAGAATCAGGGCCCGATCGCGATCGCCCGCGCCGAACGCCGCCGCGCCGCCGCGCGGTTCGACGCGGCGCAGGAGCGCGTGCTTGCCATGATCGATCGGGCGCGTGCGGATTTGCGCACCAGTGACGCCGCGCTGCGCAGCGCCGATCGCAGCGCCGCCGGGGCGGATCGTGCAGCCGAGGCCGCCGCGCAGGCGTTTCGTGCCGGTGCGAGCGGCAGGCTCGGGCTGCTCGGCGCGCAGCAGGCCTCGATCGTCGCCCGGCAGGAGGCGCTGGTCGCCCGGGGGCAGGACCTCGCGGCGATCGGCCGGCTGGAAGACGCGCTGCATCACCGCTTTTTCAGGAGTACGACATGATCCGCCCGACGCTCGCTTCGATGGTCGTTCGGGCGCTGCTTTGGGCCGGCGGTCTGGGCGCGCTGGCCCTGCCGGGGCAAGCGGCATGGGCGGGCCAGACCGCGCCGGTTGCGGTGATCGGCAGCGGCCCGGCGCGGGAGGGGGGCGTGCGGACCGCGACGCTGCCGCTGATCCGCTTTCAGCCGCACCGGAGTGCAGACGGCGTCGTGACCGATCCGGCTGGTCTGCTGACGCTGCGGGCCGACCTGATCGCCGCCGGGATCCGCGCGCATCTCGCTGCCGCCACCCTCGCCCGGACCCGGCAGCTCTATGGCGCTGGCCGGAATGTGTCCGCTGCCAGCCTGCAACAGGCCGAAGCCGCCGATGACCTCGCCGCCGCGCGATCGCGGGCGCTGACCGCCCAGGCGATCGCTGAGTTCGGCCCGGCGCTGGCCGCAATGATTGCGCGCCCCACCGGTCCGGTCGCCGACATCGCCAGCGGCAGCGCTGCGCTGGTCGCGGTGGCGCTGGCCGGTTCGCCCGCGCCGCACGCAACCGCGCGGGATGCCGCCGGGACCTCGTTCACGCTCGCATTGATCGGCGCGATGGCCCATGCGCCCGCCGGGCGGATCGGTGCGGGGTTCTATTACCGCGCGCCGCTGCTGCCCGCCGGGGAGCCGCTCGCCCTCGATCTCGATCGGGGCGGACCGCACCGGGGCTATGTGATCCCGGCTTCGGCGGTGATCTATCGGCGGGGCCATCGCGCGATCTTCATTGAAACCGCGCCGCATCACTTTACCCTGATCACGCTGCGCGATGCGGGGGTCGCTTCCGGCTTGTCGGGTCGCGAATTCGTCCGCCGCACTGCCCTGCCGCCCCACCCCATCGTGGCGATCGCCGGGGCCGGATTGCTGCTTTCGATCGTCGCGGGCCATCACGGTGGTGCCGGTGGCGGGTCATGATCGAGGCGATCATCCGCCTGTCGCTGCGGTATCGCCTGCTCGTCGTGCTCGGTGTCGGCGCGGTCGCTCTGATCGCCGGGGCGGCGCTGCCGGCGGCGCATTACGGCGTGTTTCCCGAATTCGCGCCACCCACCGTCCAGATCCAGACCAATGCATCCGGCCTCGATCCCCGCGAGATCGAGCACGCCGTGACCGACCGGCTGGAACAGGGGCTGAGCGGGCTGCGCGGTATCGCCGCGATCCGCTCGCAATCGAGCACCGGCCTGTCGGTGATCGATCTGGTGTTTCACGGCGGCACCGATATCGTCGCGGATCGCGCGAGCGTTGCCGGCCGGTTGGCCAGCCTGACCGCCTCCCTGCCGCCGCACACGGTGCCGGTGATCGTGCCGCGCCAATCCGCCACCGGCACGGCGGTTGAAATCGGGCTCGATGCGCCGGGCATGTCGCTGATGCGCCTGAGCGCGATCACCGAGACCACCGTGCGGCCGGCCCTGCTGGCGGTGCCGGGGGTCGCCAATGTCGTCGTGTTCGGCCTCGCGCTGCCGCGGCTCGACATCCGGTTGAACCGCCGCGCCCTGCTCGCCAGCGGGTTCGGGCTCAATCAGGTCGCCACCGCCGCGCATGACGCCAGCGCCCTGCTGGGCGGCGGCTTCATCGATACCGGGAATCAGCAACTCCTGCTCGATGCCCATGGCCAGGCCCGCACCGCCGCCGCTCTGGCGCACAGCCTGCTGGGGGAACACGACGGATTGCCGGTCACGCTGGGTGATATCGCGGACATCACGACCGCGCCGCCGCCCCGGTTCGGGGCCGCGCTGATCCACGGCCAGCCCGGCCTGCTGCTGATCGTGTCCTCGCTGGCGGGGGCCGATACGCTGCGCGTCGCGCATGGCGCGGAGCGCGCCCTTGCCACCATTGCCCCC
>JAQTXO010000441.1 GCA_028688765.1 Acidiphilium sp.
TCGCGGCCGTCACGATGGGACTGACAATACTGAGAACTGGTCGGCGATCATCACGATCAAAATCGAGCCGCCGGCCTCCGCATCGGCCATCATGAAGAATCCCATGGGCATTTACATCACGAATTTCTCGTGGTCGCGGAGCGTAAACTGATGCGTAATGTTTGGGCCATCGTGGCCGCATGTATGATGGTGCCGGCCTCGGCCTTGGCCCAACAAGCCGTGCCGGCAATCAACCCGAATGAGCTGCCGCCACCCATTCCGCTCCTGTCGAACAAGGTGGTGCCGCTCGGGGCGAAAGCGGCGGCTGGCTTGCGGATCAGTCAAGCGTGGGCCGGCTCCCATAACCTGCCGACACCTGGCAGCAATGGCGCGGTCCAGTTTCGCTATGGCGCTACGTTGCCAACGCTGGTGTGTGCGCCGCTGCGCGTTTGTGATGTTCGCCTGCAACCTGGCGAAGTCGTGAAGCAGATCAATATCGGTGATTCAGCGGAATGGCAGGCAATACCTGCCGTGAGTGGCGACGGCTCTGATGCCGTCACCCATGTTCTGATCAAGCCCGTCAACTCCGGTCTTTCGACGGACATGGTGATCTCTACCAATCGGCGAACCTACACAATCCAGCTCATTTCGGATCGGCAGCGGTGGATGCCCGTGGTGTCCTTCCAATATCCTAGCGATGTGCAGGCCGCCTGGGCCGCCTATCACGCCAAAATGGATAAGGAGCAGACAGACAATCTGCTACCGTCCGGCCAGTCTGTTGCGAAGCTCGATTTCAATTATCGGCTGAGTGGCGCCAATCCGGATTGGCGCCCGGTGCGGGTCTATACCGATGGCACCAAAACTTACATCGACTTCCCCGACAAGATGCTGGTTACGACGGCGCCGGTCTTGCTTGCTCTTGGTAGCAATGGAAAAACCGAGCTGGTCAATTACCGGGTCGATGGGTCCGTCTATATTGTCGATCGTGTGTTGACGCGGGCCGAACTGATCGCCGGCGTCGGATCGGGTCAGCGCGCGGTGCGGATCAGATATACAGGGCGGAGGTTCTGATGCGGGCGCGGCAAGCGATGTTGGTCGCGATGCTCGGCTTGAGTGGCTGCGCAACGTCTATGGGCGCGGGGTCATTTGTGTCTGTGCCGACATCGATCAAAAATCAGCAGATTGCGGCAAACCTGACCGGATTGGTGGCCCACGCGCTACCACCGGCGCACACCACCGTAATGTTGCAACCGGCCTCTGGTTCGGCCGGCAAGCGTTTCGGCACTACGCTGGATGCGGCGCTTCGTGCGCGGGGTTTTGGTGTATCCAGCCATACCGGCATCAATGTTCGCTATGCCGTGTCACCCTTCGACCAATCGGTTCTGTTGCGCGTGTGGACCAACAATGAGGTGCTGACGCGGGCCTATCAGCCGGATAAGTCTGGCAAGCTGGTGCCGGTTTCGCCAATCACAGTCGGGCGGGCCGGATGAGCGGAAATACTCGCCCCCCTGGCAATGGGGGCATCAGCTTAACACCGACAAGTAAAAAAAGATCGTCACAGGTGCGGCGACTGTCTCCGATGATTGCTGTTGTCGGCGTGGGCGCGGCGGGTGTCATGGCGTTGGTGGTGGCGGATGGCACGTATGTTCGTGTGCATAAGAAGCCGGCCCCTGCCGCAGCGGTATCGTCGGGAGCTCAAGGCACGGGACAAGAGGCGGCTGCTACGTCGTCGGCAATAATGGCGCGGTTGCGTGCGGAAGGCGGCGCGACGCCGCCCGCAACCACGCCGAAGGCGCCTCCACCGGGTAATGGAAAGAATACCGGGGCAGGGGCCAGGACGACGGCGCTTGCCAACCAAAATAAAACCGTCAGCCCAACGCAGCAGATCGTGCAACAAGCCTGGGTTCAATATGTGTCGGGTGTTATTCAGCAAACGCAAAAAATGACCGATCAGCGGCGCCGGGCGCTTTCGTCAGGGCTGGCGGCATCGAGCGGCGGTAGTCCTGGTGCCGCTGGATCGGTTGCGACGACGCCAGCGTCGTTCACGCCCGCTGGTGGCGGTAATCCGCTCGCGGGCATGATCAACAGCACGACGCCAGGTGCGAGTTTGACGCCGAACGAAGGCGGGGCAGGAGATGGGGCGGTATCCTTCGACGGCGGTTCCGCAGGTGAATCCGCCGCGCTTTCGGCTGCACAAAAATCATCCTATCTCGGGAAGCTGCGCGGTAATCCGGACTATCTGCCGACAGGCCGCGAAGCACCGATATCGCCGAATGTTCTGCGCGCTGGCAGCGTGATTCCGGCGGTGATGGAGACGGGCATCGATAGTGATCTGCCGGGGCAGATCCTCGCGCGGGTCGCCAGCAATGTCTACAATACCCCGGACGGGTCGCAAGTGTTGGTGCCACAAGGGGCCGAGCTGATCGGCACGTATGACGATCAGGTCGCAAACGGCCAAAGCCGCGTGCTCGTGGTGTGGAACCGTATCATTTATCCGGACGGATCGAGCCTCGATATCGATTCAATGCCGGGGTCAAGCCCCAGCGGCTATGCCGGTTTTCATGACCAGGTGAATAATCACTATTTCCGGATATTTGGCGACGCCTTGCTGATGTCGGTTTTTTCGGCTGGCGTGCAACTTTCCCAGCCGCAGGCATCGCCGTCCAGCACCTATTCGAGTCAGCAGGTTATCGCCGGGTCTCTCGGGCAGCAACTGGGTCAGACCGGCCAAAACCTGATCAACCGGGATATTGGCATCGCGCCGACGCTCAAAATTCGGCAAGGCTACAAATTTGACGTGATGATCACACGCGATCTCGTCATTAAGCCTTGGCAATCGGTCGCATCTTTATCCGCCGAGGCAGGCAACGATGCAGCGCCGGAAACCCATCATGCGATGTGGGTCGCGGAGCCTCTGCAACATAACCATCTTTCCCATCAGCAATTGGTGACGGCGCCAGCAAACGATGGCCCGGCCAGCGGTTCGTCGCACAAGCCGCAATCCTTGCTGGGAACATTGCCAGTATCCTCGACCGCCCCGCACACTCTTGGCGGGGTTGTTTCCGTGCCGTCGCTGCCCGTGCCGCCGAATGCGGTTGTGGCTGCGCCGCTGCCGCCCGTGCCCCCGCCGCTTCCCACATGGTCGCTGCCGGCGGGGCAGCTTGTCGGCCGGCAGATTAGCGCATGGGGTCAAAGCGCGGGTTGGCACGTCATCTGGAACGTGGGGCAGGATTGGCCTGTACCGCGTGCCAGCAATTTCCAAGGCACGTTCTCCGGCGCGGCGAGCCAGGTCATCGAAGATCTGGCGGCACAGGGCGCCCCCATTCACGCCACCTTTTATCGCGGCAACCACACTCTCGTTGTGACTGGAGTTAATCAATGAAACGCTG
>JAQTXO010000024.1:0-6106 GCA_028688765.1 Acidiphilium sp.
CGGCGAACCACGAGGCCCAGCGCGATGATGCCCGTGCCCAGAAGCAGCAGCGATCCCGGTTCCGGCACGGCGGTCAGTGTAAACCCAGTCACCGCTGTATTTGCGGTATTTCCCAATATGAACTGAGCATAACTACCCGACTGGTAGAACAGATTGACGTCGGTGCCGCTCGCATCGAAGAATAAACCATATAAGTCGAAATAAGGTGACGTGGCAAACAACGTATTATCGTACGTCGAATCATATCCGTTTTGTACTGCCGAGGTGGTGATGGAACCCGAGGGTGCCACGATCCCGGTGATCGGCGTGGACCCAAAAGTGCCGGTAATTCCCGTCACCGAATATCCGCCCAGGCTGTTCAGCGAATTTGCGGTCGTCAGCGTCGCGGTCGTTGTGGTCGTGCCGGAGGTAAAGGACAGATCATACGTACCCGCCCGCGCAATCCCGGTGCCGATCGGCGCTGCGGCGATCAGCGCGGCCATCGTCCAGGTCCGTGCCGACTTGGAGGAAAATAGATGTTTCATGAAGGTATCCCTTTAATCTTTTAGTGGGTGATATCCAACACAAGCAAAAAACATGCCAAATTTTAACGAATTGATTCATAAACGAAATCTGCAGATCTATTTTTGTATGTGTAAAGTTTTCTGACACAATTCCAGAGACACAGACAGTTGAAGCGGCGCTTATCCCCCGGCGATCGCCCCGACGATCAGCAGGGCTTCATCCCCGCTCGCGATTGGCTCCGGCAGGGCCGCGTCCATCGCCGCATGGGAAAAATCCTGCTGGCAGGCGTAGAACCGGATGAAGGGCCGCCGCTTTCCGGTCACCCCGTCCCGGATCGTGCCCCGCAATACGGGATGATCCGCCTCTAGCGCGGCGAGTACCGCGCCGAGCGTTACCGGCCCGGCCACGGCGACCACCACATCGCGCGGCAATCGCGCCAGCACCGCCAGCCCGCCCGGCAATTCGACCCGCACGTCGCTCACGTCAGGGTCTGCACCTCGACCGAAAGCACTGCGGGCAGGTTCTGCACGATCGCCTCCCAGGTGTTGCCGCCATCGGGCGAGACGAAGACCTGCCCGCCTGTGGTTCCGAAATAAATCCCGCACTGATCCAGCGTGTCCACCGCCATGGCATCGCGCAGCACGTTCACATAGCAATCCTGCTGCGGCAGCCCCTTGCCCAGCCGCTCCCAATCGCCCCCGCCGCTCCGGCTCCGGTACACCGCCAATCGGCCATCGAGCGGGAAATGCTCCTGATCGCTCTTGATCGGCACGACGAACACCGTCTCCGGCTCATGCGCATGGATATCGACCACGAAGCCGAAATCGGTCGGCAGATCGCCGCTGATCTCATGCCAGGTGGCCCCCGCATCGTCCGACCGCATCACATCCCAATGCTTCTGCATGAACAGCCGCTCGGGTTTCGAAGGATGCAGCGCGATATGATGGACGCAATGCCCGACCGCCGCCTCCGGATCGGGGATATGCGCCGAGCGCAGACCCCGGTTGATCGGCAGCCACGACTCCCCGCCATCGTCGCTCCGGAACGCCCCTGCCGCCGAAATCGCGGTGTAGATTCGCGCGGGATCGACCGGATCGAGCAGGATCGAATGCAGGCACATCCCGCCCGCTCCCGGCTGCCAGGTTGACCCCGTCGTGTGCTGGCGCAGGCCCGACAGTTCACGCCAGGTCATTCCGCCATCGCGCGATTTGAACAATGCCGCATCCTCGACCCCGGCAAACACCGTGTCGGGGTCCGCCAGCGAGGGCTCCAGATGCCAGACCCGGTTGAACTCCCACGGATGGGGCGTGCCATCGTACCATTGATGGGTTCCGGCGACCCCGTCATAGACGAAATCCTTGCCGACCGGCTGCCACGTCGTGCCGCCATCGTCCGAGCGCTGGATTATCTGCCCGAACCATCCCGATGATTGCGACGCATAGATCCTCCCCGGATCGGCCGGTGATCCCTTCAGATGATAAATCTCCCACCCCGCGAAATGGGGGCCGGAGACCGCCCAATCCCGCCGCGTGCCATCGGCGGTCAAAACGAAGGCCCCTTTGCGTGTGCCGACCAGAACCCGAACCCGGCTCATGATGAAGCCCTCCCTGCTTCGAGGTAAAATTCCGCTCTCGGTGGAGTCAAGGAAAATCGGATATTTGGCTGGGCGAAGGTCAGTCAGGGCGGATAGAAGGGAAGTACTTCTTTTTTGTGAACAAAAAAGAAGCAAAAAAAACTTTGTTAATTGGGGCGTTGCTTTTGGAAGCGCTGGGGGCTTTGCGGGTGAGCTGATGCGGACCTGTTTGTGCTTATCTTCACGCCGATGCCGGTTACATTACTCAACATTCCGCCACGGAATTGCCAAATGCGATCCCCTATATCGAAGTCACTACAATGTGAGTTCATGGAGGAACCTATGCAGCGCGACATCAAAGCCCGGCCCATGAGGAGACTTGCCAACGGCCGCATCCGAAAACTCGGTGCCGCACTGCTCATCCTCGGTCTTGGGATTTCCCTGTCCGGCTGCGTGGTCTACCCGGTCCGCCCCGGCGGGGGCTGGTGCTACTGGCATCCTTATCGCTGCCGTTGACGCCAACGGCACTCGGCAAAACGGAAGTTTTTCGCTACTTTTTTTCAAAAAAGTAGCGCTTCTTTCCCTGCCCGCTATTTTTTACGAATATGCAGCGAATTCAGGCAGGCGATCGGTGACTGGCCTTCCTGATCCAGCCCATGTGCCCGTGCATCCCCTAGAAATGCGGGGACATCGAGGGCGACGAGTTCGTCCACCGTCATCGCGCCGAAACCGGGCGCGACGGCGGCGGGCAATCCGGCCAGGTAGTCCCGCAGCAGCCACTGCACGCCGAAAATCGGATGGCCGTGGGGCGGCACGGTGCAGCTCAGGACCTCGGAATGTCCGGCGAACAGGTTGGCCAGCCCCTGTGCGCTCATATTGTAATAGTGATGCGGAAATCCGTGGACCGGCTGGAGGAACGGCACATCGACCAGCAATTCGCCGCCCGGCTTGACCACGCGCAGCAATTCCTGGGCGCATTTGAACGGATCGCGCACGTGTTCGAGGACCGCGAGGGAGATCGCGGCGTCGAAACTGTTGTCGGCGAAGGGCAAGGCCTCCCCGATCGCGAGAACGTCGGTCGAGGCGTAATCGACGATCTCGACATTGATCACCCCGGTGGTGCGCTGAGGCCGGGACCCTGCGCCGCAATCCAGCACCACCCCGCCGGCATTGGTCATCCGCCCGATCAGGTCGAGCACCGCGGGCGTATAGGGGTTGGCCGAGACGTTTTCGGTCGCGACGATGTTGGCTTCCATGGCGAGCGGCGCCGAGATCATGTTGAAGGCGCTGCCCGTCTGGGGGAAGATCGCGCCGCATGCGCGGCAGGTGATGGCGCCGGTGCCGTGATCGAGCCGGTCGGACCGGCAGGACGGGCAGCGCAGCCGGGCTTTGCAGAAGGCGCGGGCGCTCGCGCGCATCGCCGCATCGTCCACCCAGCGGCGGTGGAGGGCGTCGCTGACCTCGACCTGCTGGCGTTCCCGGTCCTGATTGATCGAGATCATGATATCGAGATGGCGCGCCGGGGCGAGGTGCCGCAGATCCGCCATTGCGATCACGCCGGACGTATAGGCAAAGCCGCTCAGCGCGTCCCGCACATCCGGCCGCTCGACCGCGCGGTGCCCGATCGCGATGCCGTTGACCGTCACCATGGTCGCTGCCGCCGTTGGCCCCGCGACCCAGCCGGAAACCACCAGGAATTCCGAATCGACCGTGGTATTCGGCGTATCGATGAAGGCGGGCATGAGGGTTGTGCCTTTATATCTGGATTCGTCATGATTAACCGGACCGTGCGGAAATACCAGAGCCGTGATGAGCCGGACATCGCTCAGGGGTGGCTTGACGCGGGGGTGCGGCAACGATAAGCCCTGTCCCACCAATCGGGTTCGCCGCGGTCAATGCGGCGGTCCGATGCTTTTCATGTGTTCCAATCCGAAGAGATCCTTGAGTTCATGGCAAATATCGCATCTGCGCAGAAACGCATCCGTCAGACCGTGGTCCGTACCGCCCGCAACAAGGCGCGGCGCTCGCGGGTCCACACCTTCGTCCGGAAGCTCGAAGAAGCGATCGCCGCCGGCGACCACGCGAAGGCGCGCGAGGCGTTCACCGCTGCGCAGCCGGAAATGCAGCGCGCCGTGACCAAGGGCGTGTTCAAGGCCAATACCGTGTCACGCCGGATTTCCCGGCTTTCCGCGCGGGTCAAGGCGCTCGCTGCCTGAGACGCTCGTCGGCCTTCGTGGCCGGAGCGTTGTTGAAATAATTCGTGTAAGTTCGATTTTTTGAGAACCAGCCGATCGAATCTGATCGGCTGGGCGTTGTTGTTGCACGAAAATTCCCGACGGGGGCGATTTCCGCGCCGATCATTTTTTTATAAATCAACAAGGCGGATCAATCGCCTGATTTCATGGATAGTTTTCAAAAGCTCGATATTATAGCAGGAGATTTTCGAAGCGATCGTCTCTTGCGCAGCGGGGCGGACTTGGCCTAGGTTGCTGCTCTCAGACCGAGATTGAACCGTTGAGTGCTTCGGGATAACCGTTGTTCATGCAACTTTTGCGTGTATACGACGGGAGGTCCGTCGGAAACGAGACCGGGCCTGGGGCAGGCTGATGCAGGGAAGGGGATGCTGTTGGAAGCGCAGATGATTCATGTGGCGGATACAGATACATCCTCGGAATCCGGACCGTCGCGGGATCGCCGCTCCTCGGCGGAGGTGCGCCGCCGCCACGGGGTGAGTGAAACACCGGACGATGGTGCGACCGATGCTGCTCTGGCCCTGCAATGGAGCCGGGTGCGGGCGCGGTTGCAGGATGAGATCGGCGAGGTCGAATACCGCAACTGGCTGCGTCAGGCCGTCCTGCATGGGCTCGATGGCGACGAAATCACCGTCATGATGCCGACCCGCTTTCTGCGCGACTGGGTCAACAAGGAATATGGCGCGCTGCTGACCAGCTTCTGGCAGGCGGAAAATCCGGTGGTGCGCCGGGTCGATATCCGCACGCGGCCCGCCGGTGCGGCAAATCCTGCCCCCGACCTCGCGGAGCCGCTGCCGGGCGGGGCTGGTGCCGGCAAGACCGCGACCGCCGCCAGGCCGGACGACCGGGCCGATGGCGCCCCCCCGCTCGATCCGCGCTTCACCTTCGATACGTTCGTGGTCGGCAAGCCCAACGAATTCGCCTATGCCTGCGCGCGCCGCGTGGCGGATGGGCCGGCCCCCGGCTTCAACCCGCTGTTCCTGTATGGCGGGGTCGGCCTCGGCAAGACCCATCTGATGCATGCGATCGCCTGGGAACTGTCCCAGCGGGCCGATGAGGTCACGGTTGCCTACATGTCCGCCGAGAAATTCATGCACCGCTTCGTCAGCGCGCTGCGCCGGCAATCGACGATCGAATTCAAGAACGAGCTGCGCAGCGTCGATGTGCTGATGGTCGACGATCTGCAATTCCTGATCGGCAAGGACGGCACCCAGGAAGAATTTTTCCATACGTTCAATGCCCTGGTCGACAGCGGCAAGCAGATCATCGTCTCGGCCGACAAATCCCCGTCCGACCTTTCCGGCATCGAGGATCGCCTCCGCACCCGGCTCGGCTGCGGCATGGTCGCCGATGTTCACGCGACCACCTACGAGCTTCGCCTCGCCATTCTCGAAGCCAAGGCATCCCGCGCCGGTGTGCCGGTGCCGGGGCGGGTGATGGAGTTTCTTGCCCAGAAGATCACCGCCAACGTGCGCGAACTCGAAGGCGCGCTGAACCGCCTGATCGCCCATGCCCATCTGTTCGACCGGCCGGTGACGCTCGAAGCCGCAAACGAGGTGCTGCACGATCTGCTGCGTGCCTACGACCGCAAGATCACCATCGAGGAAATCCAGAAACAGGTCTCGGAGCACTACAATATCCGGATCAGCGAAATGTCCTCGGTCCGCCGCGCGCGCAATATCGCCCGGCCCCGTCAGGTCGCGATGTATCTGGCCAAACAGCTGACCACCCGCAGCCTGCCGGAGATTGGCCGGAAATTCGGCAATCGCGACAGATC
>JAQTXO010000024.1:6116-13865 GCA_028688765.1 Acidiphilium sp.
ACCACACCACGGTGATGCACGCGGTCGCCAAGGTCACCGAGCTGATGGCCGCCGATGCCGATTTCGCCGAGGACGTCGATTTGTTGAAGCGGATCCTGACGGTCTGAGACCGCTGTGCGGCTACAAATACCGCGCGTGATGGCGGATATGATCCGCCATGAAGGTCGCGATGAAGAAATATGAGTGGTCGTACCCGTCCTGCATACGCAGTGTCAGCGCGACCCCGCGCGCCGCGCAGGCCTCGCGCAGCAGATGGGGTTTGAGTTCCCGCTCCAGGAAGGGATCGGCGGTGCCCTGATCGATCAGGATCGGCGGCCCGGCCCAGCCGCGCGCCTCGATCAGCGCGGTGGCATCATATGCCTGCCATGCCGCCCGATCCGGGCCGAGATACAGGCCCAGGGCCTTCTCGCCCCAGGGGCAGCGCATCGGTGCCACGATCGGCGCGAAGGCCGAGACCGATTTGTAGAGATCGGGGTGTTTCAGCGCGAGGGTCAGCGCGCCGTGCCCGCCCATCGAGTGACCGAAAATGCCGGTCCGCGCGTGATCGACCGGTAGATGGGCGTTGATCAGGGCCGGGAGTTCGCGGGTGATGTAGGACGCCATCCGGTAGCCGACCCGCCAGGGGGCTTCGGTCGCATCGACATAGAATCCCGCCCCGGTGCCGAAATCATAGGCATCGTCCTCGCCGGGATAGGCCAGGCCGCGCGGCGAGGTGTCCGGCGCGATCAGCGCAATGCCCAGCTCGGCGGCGACCCGTTGCGCGCCGGCCTTGACGATGAAATTCTCCTCGGTGCAGGTCAGTCCGGCGAGATAATAAAGCGCGGGCACCGGCCCGGCACTGGCCTGCGGCGGCAGGAACACCCCGAACCGCATCGATGTGCCGGTTTCGGTGGAGTGATGCCGGTAGACGGACTGGGTCCCGCCAAAGCATTTCTGCGAAGAAACGATCTCCGGTTCTGCCGATGCGGTCACGAACAATCCCCTTTCGATGGTTGTGGGTGATTATTGCGCGCGGCTTCATCTGGCGCAAACCCGGCCTCGATCAATGCAAAAACTGGAATATAGACACGCTCGCACGGAAACCGCGTCAAACCGGCTTCAGCCATGCGTATTCGCGTTGACAGGCACGCGTCTTTCTGCGTCATTAACCGGGCAATCGACTTTGGCTTGCCTTGTTGCACGAGACGGGTTTCCGTATGCGGCCAAGACGTCCAAAACCCGGTTGTCCCTCTTGAGCCGTGCGGCGGTCGCACGGTGGGTGTGTCTTAGGAGCGACGACGCAACAATGGCGATCGGCACTGTCAAGTGGTTCAACACCACAAAAGGTTTCGGGTTCATCGTACCGCAGGATGGCGGCAAGGATGTATTCGTTCACATCACGGCCGTTCAGGCAGCGGGGATGCGCGGCCTGAATGAAGGCCAGAAAGTCTCATACGAAATCGCGATGGAGCGTGGCAAGGCCGCGGCCATCAACCTGAAAGCGGTCTGAAGCCTCCACTTCGGCGTGACGATCGGCGGGGTCTTTCGGGGCCCCGTTTTTTTTGTCGCCCGTTTCGTGATGACTCTCTCCTCTTGATCCGCCATGACGTTAACGGTAATATTGCGGCGATAACGGAAGCGCGCCGCAGATCAGCTCGCCGTTCTGCCTGCGGCGGTGGACCCAGGAGGAAAACGTGATCCAAGCCGCCACCGAAACCTTGGCCGCAACCTTGGCCGAACCGGCCGATCCGCTTGCATTTACCGCCGCGCCGTGCCCGCTCGGCGCCCTGCTCGACACGGCCGCCCGTGACTACCCCGATCGTCCGGCGATCGATTTTCTCGGCCGTGGCTTGATCTGGCGCGAGGTCGCCCGGCAGGCCGATGCGGCCGCCGCCGGATTGCAGGCGATCGGCGTCGGCAAGGGGGTTTGTGTCGGGCTCTGCCTGCCGAACACGCCCTATTCGGTGATCATGTATTTCGCGGTGCTCAAGGCCGGGGGCACCGTGGTCAATTTCAATCCGCTCTATACCGAGCGCGAACTCGCCAATCAGGTCGCGGATTCCGGAACCCGGATCATGGTGACGCTCGACATCGCGCTGATCCACGACAAGATCGCGAAACTCGCACGGGAAGGGCGGTTCGATCACGTCATCGTCTGTTCGATGGCCGCTGCCCTGCCGCCGATCAAGTCCCTGCTGTTCCGCGCGTTCAAATCGAAGACGCTCGCGACCGTTTCGAACGAGGCGCCCTATCTGCGGTTCGCCCGCCTGATCGGGGGTGCGGCCACACCGCGCCCGGTTGCGATCGACCCGGAACAGGATGTCGCGGTGCTGCAATATACCGGCGGCACCACCGGAATTCCGAAAGCCGCGATGCTGACCCATGCCAACATCACCGCCAATATCCAGCAGGTGCTCGCGACCAACACGATGATCGAGCGCGGCGCCGAGCGGATCGTTTGCGTCCTGCCGCTGTTTCATGTCTTCGCGATGACGGCGGTGATGGATTTCGGCGTCGCGATCGGGGCTGAAATCATCCTGCTGCCGCGCCTCGACATGAAGCAACTGATGGCGACCATCACCCGCAAGCGCCCGACCATGCTGCCCGGCGTGCCGACGCTGTTCGCCGCGATCTGCAACGCCGCCGGCCCCGGCCAGGATTTTTCCTTCATCCGGTTCTGCATGTCGGGCGGTGCGCCGATGTCGCTCGAAGGGATGGAACGCTTCCGCCAGCTTTCCGGCTGTCCGATCCTCGAAGGCTACGGCCTGTCGGAAACCTCCCCGGTCGTCACCACCACGCCGCCGGACCGGGTCAAGATCGGCTCGGTCGGCCGGGCGCTGCCGGGGACCATCATCGAGATCCGCGATCCCGAACCGCCTCATGCGATCCTGCCGCAGGGGGCGCGAGGCGAGATCTGCGTGCGCGGGCCGCAGGTGATGCGCGGCTATTTCAACCGCCCGGAGGAAGCCGCGAAAACCTTCATCGACGGCGCGCTCCGCACCGGCGATATCGGCTATCTCGACGAGGAGGGCTATCTGTTCATCGTCGACCGGATCAAGGATCTGATCCTGTGCGGCGGCTATAATGTCTATCCCCGCGTGATCGAGGAGGCTGCCTACCAGCATCCCGCGGTGCAGGAGGCCATCGCGATCGGGATTCCCGATGAGTATCGCGGCCAGGCGCCCAAATTATTCGTGACCTTGCGCAAGGATATATCAGCGACCGAGGCGGAGATCCTTGCTTTCCTGAACAGCCACCTCAATCGGATCGAAATCCCCAAAGCGGTCGAAATCCGCGAAACCCTGCCGAAAACCATGGTCGGCAAACTCTCGAAGAAGGAACTGGTCGCCGAGGAAGCCGCCAAGGCCGCGCAGCGCCGCTAGGGCTGGACAGGAGGATGGGTATGACCTATACGTTATATCCATGCTCTTTGCGTAAACGCGCGGAATCGTTCATGTTATATCCGGCTGAAACCCGAAACTTTGTTTCACGATATCCAGGACGGAACATGACTGTATTGACGACTGAAAGCCCGGCCATGGCGGCGCTGCACGCGCGCCACGAGCAGGAGGTGGCCTCATCCGGCGGCGTCTCGCACGCTTTGTATTCGGTCAGCCAGTTGGCGCGCCAGCTCGGCGTGACCGCGCGGACCATCCGGTTCTACGAGGATAAGGGGCTGGTCAATCCCAGCCGCGCCGGCACCACACGGGTTTATACGCCGCGCGACCGGGCGCGGCTGATGCTGATCCTGCGGGGCAAGCGGCTCGGATTTTCCCTGCGCGAGATCAAGGATTATCTTGATCTCTACGATATCGACCCGACGCAGCACACCCAGGTCCGGGTTCTGCTCGCCAGCGTGCGCAAGCGGATCGCGAAGCTGCAGGAGCAGCGCGCCGCCCTCGAACAGAGCCTGGCCGAACTTGGCGACATCGAACGCCAGGCCGAAATCGCCATCCAGAACCTGCAAAAATAAACCGCTCAGGAGCCTGTCACCCTCATGACCAACGCTGTGATTGCCGGCTATGCCCGGTCCCCGTTCGCTCCCGCCCGCAAAGGCGGGCTGACCCGGGTGCGCCCCGACGAGATGGCGGCGGAAGTCTTGCGGGCGCTGATCGCGCGCACCGGGGTGAACCCGGCGGACATCGAGGACATCATCGTCGGTTGCGCCTTCCCCGAGGCCGAGCAGGGGCTGAACGTCGCGCGGCTGATCGCGCTGCTGGCCGATCTGCCGATCACGGTCGCGGGCGCCACGGTCAACCGGTTCTGCGGTTCCTCGATGTATGCGATCCATATGGCGGCGGGCGCGATCGCGATGGGGGCCGGCGAGGCGTTCGTGGCGCTCGGGGTCGAGAGCATGACGCGGGTGCCGATGGGCGGCTACAACCCGATGCCCTCGCCGGCTCTGTATGCCAAAAATCCCGCCGCCTATATGGGCATGGGCGAGACCGCCGAAAACGTCGCCCAGCGCTGGCAGATCACCCGCGACGCGCAGGAGGAATTCGCCCTCGCGAGCCATATCAAGGCCGCCGCCGCGCAGAAGGACGGGCGGTTGTCCGGTGAGATCGTGCCGATCACGCTGGGCAAGGCGAACGCGACGCAGGATGAATGTATCCGCCACGATGCCTCGCGCGAAGGGCTCGCCGGGCTGAAACCGGCATTCGATGCCAATGGCACCGTCACCGCCGGAACCTCCTCGCCGCTCACCGATGGCGCTTCGGCGGTGCTGGTGTGTTCCGAGGATTATGCCCGCGCGCACGGGCTTGCCATCACCGCGCGGATCGCCTCGGTCGCGGTCGCCGGGTGCGCGCCGGATATCATGGGCATCGGCCCGGTGGCGGCCTCGCGCAAGGCAATGGCGCGGGCCGGGATTTCGGCGAAGGATATCGATGTGGTCGAGCTGAACGAGGCGTTCGCATCCCAGGCGCTCGCCTGCATGCGCGAGCTCGACCTCGACGGGGCCAGGGTCAATCTCGATGGCGGGGCGATCGCCCTCGGCCATCCGCTCGGCGCGACCGGCGCGCGCATCACCGGCAAGGCGGCGCAGTTGCTCCAGCGCGAGGGCGGGCGTTACGCGCTGGCGACCCAGTGCATCGGCGGCGGGCAGGGGATCGCCACGGTGCTGGAGGCGGTGTGATGTCCGAAATCAGATCGGTCGCGGTGATCGGCGCGGGGGTGATGGGGGCCGCGATCGCCGCCCATGTCGCCAATGCCGGGGTCAAGGTCATGCTGCTCGACATCGTCAGGCCGGGCAGCGCGGATCGCAACGCGATCGCCAGAGGCGCGATCGAGCGGTTCAAGAAAATGCAGCCGGCGCCTCTGATGTCGCCGAGGGCGGCGCGGCTGATCACGCCGGGCAATACCGAGGATGATTTCGACAGGCTCGCGGATTGCGACTGGATCGTCGAGGCGGTGATCGAGCGGCTCGATGTCAAGCAGGCGCTCTATGCGCGGCTGGCCGAAATCCGCAAGCCGGGTTCGGTGGTTTCGTCGAACACCTCGACGATCCCGCTCGCCGAGCTGATGGGCGCGATGCCGGAGAGCCTGCGGCCGGATTTCGTGATCACCCATTTCTTCAACCCGCCGCGCTACATGCGGCTGCTCGAACTGGTGACCGGCCCGGCGACGAACCCGGAAACCGCAGGCCGGATCACGCACTTCTGCGATGTGATGCTGGGCAAATCGGTGATTGCCTGCCGCGACACGCCGGGCTTCATCGCCAACCGGATCGGGACCTACTGGATCCAGACCGCGCTGGTGCTCGCGGTCGAGATGGGTCTCGAAATCGAGGATGCCGATGCGATCATGGGCAAGCCGATGGGGTTTCCCTCGACCGGCGTGTTCGGGCTGATGGATCTGGTCGGGATCGATCTCGGCCCGCATGTCAATGCATCGCTCGCGCGGTTGCTGCCGGAGGGCGATGCGTTCCACGCGATGAATCGCGACATGCCCATGATCGGCATGATGATCGATCAAGGCTATACCGGGCGGAAGGGCAAAGGCGGGTTCTATCGCCGCACCGGGCGCGGGGCGGATGCGCTGCGCGAGACCCTCTCGCTCAAGGCAGCGGCGGCGGGCCGGCTCGAATGGCGCGCGACCACGAAATCCGATCTCGCCGAGGTGAAAGACGCCAAAAAGGATCTGAAAAAACTCGTCGGCGCGAGGAGCATTGCCGGTCGGTATGCGTGGGGTGTACTGGGCCGGGTGCTGGCTTATGCCGCATCGCTGGTGCCGGAAATTGCCGATGACATCAGCGATGTCGATGAGGCGATGCGCCTCGGCTATACTTGGAAATACGGCCCGTTCGAGTTGATCGACCGGCTCGGGGCCGCCTGGGTGGCCGAAAATCTGGGTGCGCTCGGCATCGCGGTGCCCCCGATCCTCGCGAAGCTGGGCAACGGGACATTTTACAAAACCGTCGATGGCGGCTTGCAGCAATTCGACAGCGCGGGACATTATCGCCCGGTCGGGCGGCCCGCAGGCGTGCTGCTGCTCGAAGATATCAAGCGCGGCGCGAAGCCGGTGCTGGGCAATAAATCGGCCTCGGTCTGGGATATCGGCGAGGGTGTCCTGTGCTTCGAGTTCCACTCGATCATGAATTCGCTCGACGGCGACATTCTATCCCTGCTCGACAAAACCATCGCTCTGGTCGGCAAGAGTTACAAGGCGCTGGTGATCTATACCGAAAATCTGCGCGCCGCGCCGGGCCGGGAGAATTTCTCGGTCGGGGCCAATCTCGGCCTTGCGCAATTCGCCGCCAATCTGCGGATGTGGGGAAAGATCGAAGGCACGATCAAGGACGGTCAGAAAACCTATCAATCCCTGCGCTATGCGCCCTTCCCGGTGATCGGCGCCCCGGCGGGACGCGCGCTGGGCGGCGGCTGCGAAATTCTGCTGCACTGCTCTGCGGTTCAGGCCCATGCCGAGACCTATATCGGGCTGGTCGAATGCGGCGTCGGGCTGGTGCCGGGCTGGGGCGGCTGCACCAGCATGCTCGCGCGCTGGCAGACCCCGAAGGACGCACCGAAAGGGCCGATGCCGGCGGTCGCCAAAGTGTTCGAGATGGTCTCGACCGCCAAGGTTTCGACCTCGGCGGCGGAGGCGAAGGATCTGAAATTCCTTAAACCCGATGACGGCATCACGATGAACCGGATGCGGGTGCTGGCCGATGCCAAAGCCCGCGCGCTGGCGATGGTGCAGGGCTATCAGCCGCCCGCGCCCGCCATGCTGCAACTGCCGGGCGAAAGTGGTCGGGTCGGGCTCGGCATGGCGGTGGCGGAGTATCGCAAGAAGGGTATGGCCACCGCGCACGACGTGACGGTGTCGACCCATCTCGCCCGGGTGCTGACCGGCGGGGATGTCGATATCATCGATCCGGTGAGCGAGGCCGATGTCATGGCGCTGGAGCGCGCGGCGTTCATGGCGCTGTTCCGCACCAAGGAATCTCAGGCACGGATCAGGCACACGCTCGAAACCGGCAAGCCTTTGCGTAATTGATCGAACCGAACGGAGACCATCATGCCCGTCTATAAAGCCCCGCTTGAGGATATGCGCTTCGTGCTGCACCAGCTGTTCGACAGCAACGAGGTCACGGCGCTGCACGGCAACGAGGAGTTCACCCCTGAACTGATCGACAGCGTGCTGGAGGAAGCCGCGAAATTTTCCGAAGGCGTGCTGTTCCCGCTCAACCTGTCCGGCGATCTCGAAGGCTGCACCTACGAAAACGGCGTGGTCCGCACGCCCGCCGGTTTCAAGGATGCTTATAAGGCGTTC
>JAQTXO010000442.1 GCA_028688765.1 Acidiphilium sp.
TTGTGATAGCCGGTGATGATTTTCATCAGGGTGGATTTGCCGGCGCCGTTATCGCCGAGGATGCCGAGAACCTCGCCCTTGTTGACATGCAGGGAAATGCCGGAGAGTGCCGAGATCGAGCCGAAATTTTTGGTGATGTCGGTGGCGCGCAGGGCTTCGGTGCTCATGAGCGGCCTCCACGGTTGAGGCGGCCGACATGGATGTTGGCGATCATGGCGATCAGGATCGCGCCGCCGATGATCATGTCGAAGGTGAAGGCGTTGATGCCCTGGAGGGTGAAGCCGTCCTGCAGGACGCCGAGCACGGTGGCGCCGATCAGGCCGCCTATGATGGTGCCGGAGCCGCCGGCGAGCGAGGTGCCGCCGATGACGCCGGAGGCGACCGCGAGGAACATGATGTTGGTGCCGCCGGCGAGCGGGTCGGTCGAGCCGATCCGGAAGGCTTCGAGGATGCCAGTGATGCCGCCGAGCATGCTGGTCAGCATGAAATTGCCGATTTTTATCCGGGCGGCGTTGATGCCTGCCTCGGTGGCGCCGGTCAGGTTGCCGCCGACCGCGATGGTGTGCAGCCCCCAGCGGCGGTGGCGCAGCACCATGTGCATGATCGCCACGATCAGGATCGCCCAGAGGAATTCGTTGTAGCCGGCGGCGCCGAAGATGTTTGCCACGGTCTGGCCGCCGGGCGTGTTGATCGGGTAGCCGCGCGAGACGGTGAGGGTGAAGCCGTTGATCAGGAAGAGGGTGCCGAGGGTGGTGACGAAGCTCGGCACTTTCAGCAGCACGGTGATGGCACCGTTCACCAGCCCGACGAAGGCGGAGACGATCATGGCGAAGATGAACCCGACGAACAGGCCGAGGCCGGCATGGTCGGTGAAGGCCATGATGAAGGGAGCCAGGGCGAAGATCTGCCCGACCGAGAGATCGATCTCGCCGCAGATCAGCAGCATGATTTCGCCGCACGCGATGATCGCCGAGGGGGCGATGAACTGCGAGAGGGTTTGCAGGTTCGGCCCGGTCAGGAAATTCGAATTGACCACCGCGAAATAGACGAACAGCAGAATCGCAACGACGACGATGCTGGCCTCGCGCAGGGCCAGCAGCCTGGTGCCGCGTTGCCGGAAGGTAAGCGTGGTCGCACTCATGAGAACTCCTGAACGAGCGGGGACGATCCCTGCCGGATGGGTGACAGGGATCGGCCCCGGATCATGGCAATGTCAGCCCGATCGGGGTTGGATCACCCGGCGATCGGCCCGGTCCGTGCGACGACCTGCGGCTTGGGCGAGTTGCCTTCGTAGCGGGTCTTGGTGTCGAGATATGGCTTGACCGAGGATTTATCGATGAATTTGAGGCCCGTGTTGATGTCCGCCGGTCCGACCAGCCCGCCGGAGACCATGAACATGAACATTTCCATCACGGTGTAGAAGCCCTGGAGGTAGGGTTGCTGGTCGATCGTGAAGTCGAGATGGCCTTCGTTGATGAGGTCGAGGGTTTTGGGCAGGAGGTCGAACCCGCCGGCATGGATGCCTTTTTTGGCGAGGTTGAACTGGCGCATCACCTCGCCGACGCCCTGGGTGCTCCCGGCATCGACGGCGAACATGCCTTTGACCTTCTGGTGGCCGAGGTAATACGCCTTGATTTTGGTCAGTTCCTCGTTGACGGTCGGGCCGGTGGTGATTTCGTGATAGGTGATGCCTTTGCCGAGTTTTTTGATGGCGGCGGCGGCACCGTCGATCCGGGGCTGGATGTTGAGCTGGCCGGGGGTGGCGATGAACAGGGCGACCTCGCCCGAGCCGACCAGTTTGACGATTTTTTCGCCCATCTGATAGCCGGATTTGAACAGGTCCTGCCCGATATAGGCGAGGCGCTTGTTGTTCGAGTTGGCCGGGGCATCGGCATTGTAGGCGAAGACCGGGATACCGGCTTCCATGGCTTTCGCGGTGGGTGCGTTGAAGGCGGTGGGATCGACGATCGGCACCGCGATGGCATCGGCCTTGCCCGCGATCGCGACGTTCATGGCGTTGACCATGTGCGAGACGTTGGAGGTTTGCGAGCCGGTCCATTGATAGTCGCAGCCGAGCAGGGCGCAGGCGTCGTGGATGCCGTACTGGGTCGGCACGGAGAACGGGTTGGTGGTGACGTGATTGACGAAGACGAATTTCCACCGCTTGTGGCTCGGGAACGGTGTGGCATCGGCGGCGGCGGCGGTGCGGGTGCCGGCGGCGATGAGAGCCGCGGCACCGGCCAGCGAAACACCGTTCATCACGGCGCGGCGCGGCAGGTGCATTGCGGCGCGCTCGGCGGCCTGCTCCTGAATTTTTTGATCCTCGATTTTAACTGGCATCGGTTTCCCCCTTTGAGATGTTATCCCGGTCGTGGCGCGATTTTAGTGCAGCGGACGTTTTTTAACGGCTTCGACCATAGTCACATCCGAGCGGTCTGGCAATTCCTGGACTTTTGTTTCGTATCACGGAACCGGCATGATGGCGGCATCGTGATCAGTTGGCGAACGGGTCCTGCATCAGGATGGTGTCGTCGCGTTCCGGGCTGGTCGAGAGCAGGGTGACCGGACATTCCACCAGTTCCTCGATGCGCCGGATGTATTTGATCGCCTGGGCCGGGAGTTCGGCGTAGGAGCGGGCACCACGGGTCGAGCCGGGCCAGCCCTCGATGGTCTCGTAGACCGGCTTGGCCTTGGCCTGCGCGGCGGCACCGGGGGGCAGGTGTTTGAAGGTGGCACCGTCGATCGTGTAGCCGGTTCCGATGTTCAGGGTTTCCATGCCGTCGAGCACGTCGAGCTTGGTCAAGGCGAGACCGGTGATGCCGCCGACCTTGACGGCCTGGCGGACCAGAGCCGCGTCGAACCAGCCGCAGCGGCGGGGGCGGCCGGTGACGGTGCCGAATTCGCGGCCGCGTTCGCCGAGGCGGCGGCCGGTTTCATCGAACAGTTCGGTCGGGAACGGGCCGGAGCCGACGCGGGTGCAATAGGCTTTGGCGATACCGAGGACGCGGCCGATCGCGTCCGGGCCGATGCCCGAACCCGCGGCGGCCTGACCGGCGACGGTGTTGGACGAGGTGACGAAGGGGTAGGTGCCGTGATCGACATCGAGCATGACCGCCTGCGCGCCTTCGAACAGGATGCGCGCGCCGGATTTGCGGGCGTCGGCGAGGCGTTCCCACACCGGTTCGGCGAAGGGCAGAATCTGGGGCGCGAGGGCGAGGAGCTGCGCGCGCAGGGCGGCCTTTTCGAAGGTCGCGGCCCCGAGGCCGGCGAGCAGGGTGTTGTGGTGGAGCAGAAGCTCGTCGAGCCGCCAGTCGAGGGTTTCGGGCTCGGCGAGGTCGCAGACGCGGATGGCGCGGC
>JAQTXO010000025.1 GCA_028688765.1 Acidiphilium sp.
ACCTCGGAATACCCGAACTGCTCCTGGCGGCGGCGCATATAGGATTCCACCGTCCGGTACAGCCGCCAGCCCTTCTCGTGCCAGAACACCGACCCCACCGCTTCTTCCTGCATATGGAACAAGTCCATCTGCCGTCCGATCTTGCGATGATCGCGCCGCTCCGCCTCCTCCAGCTGGTGCAGATGCGCGTCGAGTTCCTTCTGGTCCCGCCATGCGGTGCCATAGATCCGGCTGAGCATCGGGTTGCGATGATCGCCCCGCCAATACGCGCCGGCCACCTTGGTCAGCTTGAACGCGCCGCCGATATCCCCGGTACCGCGCATATGCGGCCCCCGGCAGAGATCGAGCCAGTCGCCCTGCCGATAGATCGTGATCGTCTCGGCATCCGGCAGATCGCGGATCAGTTCCGCCTTGAACCGTTCCCCACGCGCCTCGAAAAACTCGATCGCGGTCGCGCGCGGCCAGACCTCGCGGGTGAACGGTGCATTGGCCGCGACGATCTCGCGCATCCGCGCCTCGATCGCGGGCAGATCATCCGGGGTGAACGCCTCGTTGCGGAAAAAATCGTAATAGAACCCGCCTTCGATCGCCGGCCCGATCGTGACCTGAGTGCCGGGATAAAGCGACTGCACCGCCTCGGCCATCACATGTGCCGCATCGTGGCGGATCATCGTCAGCGCCTCGGGGTCCTTGCGGGTAATGAACCGCACCCGCGCATCCCGCTCGATCTCGCGTGCGATATCCATCATCGCGCCATCGACCTCCATCGCCAGCGCCGCCTTCGCCAGCCCCGGGCCGATCGATGCCGCGATCGTGGTGCCGGTGACGGCGCCCGGATAGTCGCGGACGGAACCGTCAGGCAAAGTGATCGCAGGCATGATTTTGCTCCTTCAGGGCAAGGGTGAGCGAGGGTTATGCCGCCCCGGCCGCGCAAAGCCAAGCACACGGGATTTCGTCAACCTCGGCCCGAGCGACAGAAATGGGCCATCTCAACCCAACAAGAGTTTTTTGCTACTTTTTTGCAAAAAAGTAGTCTCGCTTGCTCATCCTTGCTCGATCGCCGCCACCACCGGGGATACCGCCAACTCCGAAAGATCTGCCACCCGAATAATCGTCGGCCACGCCCCATCCGGCAGCCGCGGTGCCGTCAACACCGGATCGCTGGCACCGCCGAACAGCACGATGCACCGCACGCCAAGCGCCGCCGCCAGATGCACCGGCCCGGTATCGTTGCCGATCACGATGGTGGCACGGCCGAGGCAGGCGGCAAGCTGCGCGATGTCGGTGCGCCCGGTCATATCGATCACCCCGGGTGCGACGCGGCGAATTTCATCGGCGAGCGGCCGTTCGGCTCCAGTGCCGAAAATCACTGCCGGCATCGGCAATTGCGCGGCGAGCGCCCCGAACCGCGCTGCCGGCCAGCGCTTCTCCGGCCGATGCGGCGCAGCCCCCGGAATCAGGGCAGCGAACGCCTCCGGAAGCGCGCACGGCGGCGGCACCCTACGCAGCCAGGACAAATCGGGAGCGGGCAGGGGGGCTATCCCGGCAATCGCCAGCTGCTCGGCAATCCGCTCGCGCGTATGCAGCCGGTTCCGCCCCGGATTCCCATGAAAAAACCGCGCCCCGCGCGCAATCCCCGACCACTCCGGCCTACCCGCCAGCCGAAAGTAGCGCGACGAGCGCGACGATGTCTGCAGATCGTACACCATGTCGAACCCCGCCAACCGCCGCCGCAGCCGCACCAACCCCGCAAAATCCCAGGGGGCCGGCTTCTCATCGATAATCACAGTATCGAACCACGGTGCCTGCGCCAGAAACCCCGCGAACGGTGCCGTTGTCAGCAGCGAGATCGCGGCCCCGCCATGATGCGCCCGGATCGCGGCGAAAGCCGGCATGCTGAGCACGATATCGCCCAGCGCGCCGTGCCGGATCACCATGACCTTCATCCCGGGACTTTCATTCCGGCACTTTCACCCCAGCAACTCGTGATAAACCGCCAGATTTCCCGCCTGCATCGCCGCGATCGAATAATGTTCCGAAACGAACGCGCGCCCCGCGTGCCCCATTTCGATACGCGCCTCGACCGGCAGATCGAGCGCCGCATCCAGCGCCGCCGCCAGCGCAGCCGCGTCGCCCGGCTTCACCCGCCAGCCGGTTTCCCCATCCACGATGGTCTCGCGCGCCGCGCCATGATCGCTCGCGATCACCAGCCGCCGCATCGCCTGCGCCTCGACGATGGTGCGCCCGAAGGCTTCCGGATCGGTCGATGCATTGACCACGACATCCGCCAGCTTGTAGGCCGCCGGCATGTCCGCGCAGTCCCCGGCAAACAGCACCCGGCTCGCAACCTCGTGGCTCCGCGCCCGCTCCGCGAGCGATTTCGCGTAAGCATCGCGCCCCTGAGCGCTGCCGAGCAGGATCAGTGTGACGTCCCGATGCCGCATCCGCCCCAGCGCCTCGATCATCACCTCCTGCCCCTTCCACGAGGTCAGCCGCGCCGGCAGCATGATGGTCTGCCCGCCATCCGGCAGCCGCCACGCCCGGGCGAGCCGATCGATCCGCCCGCCATTGACCGTCTCCGGATCGAACTTCACCGGATCGACCCCGCCCGGCACGATCCGCAGCCGATCATCCCCGACATGATGCCGCTCGCGCACCAGTTCCGCGATGAATCGTGAAATCGCGATCACCCGGTTCCCCGACGCCATCACCGCATTATACCGCCGCTTGAACAGGCCGCGTTGGTTGTAAGCACCGTGGTAGGTCGTCACGAACGGAATCTCCCGCCGCATGCTCGCCGCCCGGGCCGCAAACGCCGGTGCCCGCGAATGGGCATGGATCAGCGAAACCTTCTGCTTCTTGATCAGCTTGGCCAGCTGATCGCCATTCCACCCCATCCGGAACGGGTTGCGCGATTTGAGATCGAGAGGAATATGAATCCCGCCGGCCCGCTCCACCGCCGGAACGAGCCGCCCCGGCAGGCTCGCCACCAGCGCCCGCGCCCCGGTGCGGGCCACCGCTTCCGTCAGTTCGATCACAACCTGCTCCACGCCCCCGGTTTCCAGTTGCGGCAGAACCTGTAGAATCGCGAAGTCGGACGGTTTGGCCATGCGTCACCTGCTGTGAGACAGCGGCGTTACCATGGCATGCAGGATAAAGGGAGAGCGCGATGCACGAGCAGATCGGCACGATCGACCACGAAGGCACGGCACTCGCCTACGCCCATCTGGCGGGGGAGGGGCCGACGGTGGTTTTCCTCCCCGGTTTCGCCTCGGACATGCAGGGCAGCAAGGCGCTTCATCTGCGCACCGTCTGTGCCGCGCGGGGGCAGGCGATGCTCCGGCTCGATTATTCCGGTCACGGCACGTCCGGCGGCGAATTTTCCGAAGGCACGATCAGCCGCTGGGCCGGTGACGCACGAGCGGTCATCGACCGCGTGGTGCCGCACGGCAAGCTGATCCTGGTCGGCTCCTCGATGGGCGGTTGGATCATGCTGCTGCTGGTTCGGGCGCTTGCCTCGCGAATCGCCGGCCTCCTCGGCATCGCCGCCGCGCCCGATTTCACCGAAGACCTGATCCGCCCAAGCCTGACCACCGAGGCCATCGCACGCCTTGCCAGCAACCGCGACATCGCCCTGCCCAATCCCTACGGCCCGCCCACCGTCCTGACGCCCGGCCTGTTCGAAGACGGCGCGAAACATCTCGTGCTCCGCTCGACGATCGATTTCACCGGCCCGACCCGCCTGATCCACGGCCAGTGCGATCTCGAAGTGCCGTGGCAGACCAGTCTGAGGGTCGCAGAGCGCATCGCGAGCACCGATACCCGCGTGCTCCTGATCAAGGACGGCGAACACCGGCTCTCCCGCCCCAGCGACTTCGCGGCGATCGAAGACGTTCTGCTCTCGCTCACCCGGCCCTGAGCGGATTTTGCGCGGTATAGAGCGTCGTGGTGAACACCCGCTCCGGTGCGCCGCCGAATCTGGTCTCGGCGATATCGGCAAGCCCATCGAGCAACCGTGCCCGATTCCCATCGGGCAGCGCCTTGATCACTGAAAAACTGGAATACAGATCGATCAACGCTGCGGTCGTGAGCCGGCGGCGGTGCTGCCAGCTCATAACCCCGATCTGCGCAAACCCCGCTCGGCCGAGTTGATCGCGACGCCGGGAATGGTCGAGGTCGAAAGCCAGTCGCGTCCGGGAGCCCTGCGCCGCAACGCCAAGGGTTTCCATGAATATCGGCTGTATCGCGATCTGGAAATCATCCGAGATTGCGGTCCCAAAATTCATCCACCACATCGCCCACCAGCCCCCCGGCACCAGAGCCGCGCGGACCCGATCGAGCCCGCCCCGTTGCCGCACCCAGTGAAACGAGGTCGCGGCAATACCGAGATCGAACGACTCCGGTGCAAGACCCACGGTTTCGAACGGTGCCGTGGCGATTCCCAGGGCGTCACATCCCTCATGCAAGCGGAATCGATCGGCCAGATAAGCGGCAAGCCGGGAGTCCGGCTCCACGGCAAGCAGGCGGCGAGGGCGGTAGTCCAGCAGCCGCCGGGTCGCGAGCCCCGTCCCGGGACCAATTTCGAAAATGGAAATTCCACGGCGCAGCGCGCCAATCGCCTCAAGCCGCTCGTATAATTCATCAGGATAAGCCGGGCGGACAGCGTCGTAACGGGCAGGATCGTCACCGAATGCATCCCTCCCAAACCGATGCCCGACTTTGCTCACGTCGCGACTTTATTGGTCCATGCCGTCAAAGGAAAGCGCCGCCACTAAAAGTCGCCACATCGGATCATCTCCCATCGGCGGCGCACAGCGATCAAACGCAACCGGCTCCACAGCGATCGAACGTATTTATAGCCGATGCACAGTCCTACCGCCGGCTTCAGAGTGGACCCCTCAAGCCAACTATCACGCCATCCACGACCAGCACCGCCATGCCCAGGGATCGACCATTCCGCCGAGACACCATCGAAACCGCTGCGTGTATCGTCCGGCTCCCGATCGACCCAAGGCCGTAAAAATTTTATTCCCGACTGATCGTCCACGCCCCCGAAAGCCCGTGGTCCATTTCACGGAAATTCAACTCGTCCTCCCGCAGCGAGATCGCTCGAAACCGATCCCGCAGCAAAGAGGTTCATGCGTGGCCGATCAGTTCGCCCATCACGATGCAGGCAGCCGAAACCAGAAGCATCAGCTCAGAATCGTCGTCGAACCACTGACGCTGGCGGTCAACGCCGCCGATGCACCGATCACGGAAATCTTGGTGCCGTCGCTCAGGGTGAGAGCGATGGAGCCCACACCTATTGTCTGATTGGTGATCGTAACGCCCGAACCCAAAGTGATTTTATCAGGCCCGTTGCTAAAGCCGGTGATCACGTCGGAACTATTGGCGCTATTCATGTTGAAGACGAAATTGTTCAACGCCGCATTCGCGCCGCCAACCATGGTCGTCGCACCTGCGGCGGCCACCATCGTATTGTTTCCGGTGCCGCCAACCAGCGTACTGCCGGTCCCTTCGGCATACAGAACATTCGAACCGCTCCCGCCCACGAGGGAGTTATTGCCCTCGGTTCCGCCATAAGCGGTAATGCCGCCGGACCCGGCCAAAGCCGTCACGCTGCCCGTGCCGATCTCGACGACGCTGTGCCCGGCGCCACCGATGAAATCCAGAGTTCCGCCGCCGCCGTACACGTTTGCCGCACCGGTCGCATTGATCGTGTCGGCACCGGCAATCACGAAAGCCAGAGACCCGCCGTTAAGCGTCGCGCTGTTGTTTCCCGAAGCCATCAGCATGTAATTCGTACCGGTCGCCGCGATCGAGGTATTTCCTTCGACATAGGCATAGGAAGAACCGCCGAGCGTCACAAGATCGCTGGAGGTGGAGCCACCCACAACGACGAAGGCATTGCTGCTTGCCGATGTGATGATGGAGTCGTTGCCACCTGCGGCAAAAACGACGCCACCGCCGCCGACATTGATCGTATTGGCGGTGCCATTGCCGAGAACCGTATCGGATCCAACCGCGTTGATCACGTTATTGCTGCCATAGGCATAAAATTGGCCGGTCGGTCCCGCATTGACGACGTTGTCCGAACCGAACACCGCAATCGGTGCGCCGCTGGTGCCGGTGATTGTATTTGCGTTTCCGAGTGCGATGGTCTGCCCCGTACCGCCGTCGCTCACAGTATTCACATTCCCGGTCACAAGCGCGGAGGAGCCGCCGCTGATCGACACGCTATCGCCCGTACCATGCATGTTGACGCCGTCGTTGCCTGTCGCAACCACGGAATTGCTTGCGGACAGTGTCGTCATGTTGACGACCGACGTCCCGGATACGGTGATGTAATCCCCGGCATTGGCGACCCTGATCGTATCGGTCCCGCCCGACATGACTGTGTCCTGCCCGGCATTCAGCGTGATGAGATTGTTGCCACCGGCAGTCGAGATCGTGTTGTAGCTGTAAGGCGACGCAGAATAGGCTGCGGCCGTGATCGTGTTGTCACCGGCTGCAACCACGGCGGAGATATTCTTGCCGTCGAGTGTGAAATTATTGTTGCCGCCACCACCATACAAGGTCGTAACCCCGGTGCCGCCCAGCGGATCATAGGTCAGATTGGTATTGGCTCCAGCGACCACGAGCGCATTGAGGCCTGCACCGCCGGTGACTGTCTCACTCCCGGTGAACGTTGCGATAATGGCTGCGAAACCACGAGAGCCGCTGGCGGCCTGTACCGGCAGTGCAATCGATCCGCCGCCCGTCACGGTGCCCGAAAGGTAGATATCGTAGCCCGTCGTGAAGCCGGAGACCGCACTTGGCAGTGATGCCGTGCTCCCATCCGCCGCCAGCGTGATCGGCACCGCCACGATCGGGTCATATGACGTATTCGCATTGACCACATTGGTGACGCTGCCTGTCAGCTGGTCCTGAACGGCGGTCACAAGGCTGCTGCTGATATCGAATGAAATCGGCGTGGTGCCGAGGGAAGAAAGAACCGAAACACTGCCGATGGGGGATACAGAAACTGACACGAAGCTCTCCTTGGGTGCTGCCGCGAGATGATTGTCGGTCTCTAGTCCACAAAACTTAACAAACGATCACCAACATCACGACGTTCTCAAGAGCGGTGCATATTACAACCATAACGTGTTATCAAGCATTTGTTTGCGTGAAAATCGCGGTATCGTTGTGCGCGCCGATACCGTTGCAGCCGCCTACCTCGAAACGCTCAACAAAGCGTCCAGCTCTTCACGGTGGCGATAATCCGGCATCAGCCGTGCCAGTTCCCCGTCCTGACGCGTCGCCGGGTGAAAATAAATCTCGCTTGATCCCGGCGGCAGGTTCGCCAGCAAACGCGTAATTCGCGCGCCGGTCATCTGCCCGGACCATCTGATGCCGAAAACATGGTCGCTCGTCGCCAGTCCGGCCCGCCTTGCCTGCCGGCGCAGCAGCGAAGACCACCGATACAGCATCAAATCCCCCATCCGCGCCGGCGTGCCGCACGCCGCCAGCACCGCCGGCGGCTCCGCCGGAACCCGGATCCGCCGCAGCCCGAATTCACGGCCGACCCGGATCATCAGCGCCGCCACCGTCGGGTGAAGATGCATATGTTTATGGCAATCGGCGTGGTGCAGATCGAGCCCGGTCGCGCGATAGGCCTCGAACTGCGCCCGAATTTCTGTCTCAAGCTCGCGCCGCGCCGCCGGGCTAAAAAAATACCTCACCCCGAGCCGCGCCTGCTCACCGCCGAACCGCCCATCGGCCTGCGTGATATGCGACAAACGTTCATGCCCGGAGACCGAAGCGCCCTCGACCAGCACGAGATGCAGCCCGGTCTTCAGCCCCGGCAACCGCCTGGCCCGCGCCACTGCGTCCGCCGCCGCATCCCCCGCCACCATGAGACTAGCCTGCGTCAGGCACCCGTCGCGATGCGCGATCTCGACCGCCTCGTTGACGCTCTCGGTCAGCCCGAAATCATCGGCCGAGAAAACGACCGATCGCGGTTCAGGCAGCGTGGCGCTCACGCAGGAACTGATAGAACTCGACCCCTTCACGCAGGCGCCGCTTCATCATCTGCGGACTCCGCACCATCTCGTTGAGGATCGACATGATCTTCGGTGCGCGGAAGTAGAACTTGCGATAAAAAACCTCAACGCCTTCGAAAATCTCGGTATGGCTCAGATTGGGATAATGCAGCGGCGCGATCTGAATACCATGATCGTCGATCAACTCCGCATTCGCGATATCCAGCCAGCCGTTTTCCACCGCCTGATCGTACAGGAACGTCCCCGGATAAGGAGCCGCCAGCGAAACCTGAATCGTATGCGGATTGATATCCTTCGCGAACTGGATCGTCTCGCGAATCGTCTCCTGCGTCTCCCCGGGCAGGCCAAGAATGAACGTGCCGTGGATCTTGATGCCGAGATCGTGACAATCCTTGGTGAACTGCCGCGCGACCTCGATCCGCATCCCCTTCTTGATATTGTGCAGGATCTGCTGATTACCCGATTCGTACCCGACCAGAAGCAACCGCAGCCCGTTTTCGCGCAGCACTTTCAGCGTATCGCGCGGCACGTTGGCCTTGGCATTGCACGACCACGTCACCCCGAGCTTGCCGAGTTCCCGCGCAATCGCCTCGGCCCGCGGCAGATTATCCGTGAAGGTATCGTCGTCGAAAAACAATTCTTTCATCTGCGGAAAATCGCGCTTGATCTGCCTGACCTCGGCAATCACGTGCTCGACCGAACGGGTCCGGTAGCGATGCCCGCCCACCGTCTGCGGCCAGAGGCAGAACGTGCAGCGCGATTTGCAGCCCCGCCCGGTATAGAGCGACACATAAGGATGCAGCAGATAGCCGATGAAATAATCCTCCATCCGCAGATCGCGCTTATACACATCCGAAACGAACGGCAGGCTGTCCATATCCTCAAGGATCGTCCGATCCTTGTTATGCACGATCGCCCCGGTCTCATCCCGATACGAAATCCCGTCCACATCCGCGAACGCCCGCCCCTCGGCGATTTCCTTGATGGTGAAATCGAACTCGTTGCGCGCAACGAAATCGATCGGCGCGCCCTGTTCCAGGCTCTCCTTCGCCTGCACCGCCACCTTCGCGCCGATCATGCCGATGATCACCCGCGGGTTCGATGCCTTGATCGCAGCCGCCACCTTCACATCGTTCGCAAACGATGGCGTCGAGGTATGAATGATCACCAGATCCGCGGCATTCGAATGCGGCAGCACATCCGACATGCCGAGATTGGCCGGCGGTGCATCGATCAGTTTCGAACCGGGGATCAGCGCCGCAGGCTGCGCCAGCCAGGTCGGAAACCAGAACGAGCGGATCTCGCGCTTGGCCTGATAGCGCGAACCGGCGCCACCATCGAACCCGTCGAACGAGGGGGGCTGCAAAAACAGGGTCTTCATCATCGCATCGATCCTAACTCATATACCGCTCAAGCCGGTGGAGCCGCCGCGCCATTATCAGCGCGCAGCACCTGACCCCGCCATTCGACATTGTCGCTCCAGAAACTGGCCCCGAAAATGATCGCCGAAAGACTGTCACGCAAGAGGAAAAGCCACGGCGCCGCGGTTTTGGCAAGCAGCGGGGCTTTCGCGCCACCCCCCGCAAGCCCGAGCCGCCGCTCCAGATACCGCGCCACGATATACCGAATCCCCGAAGCCAGAGCGAGAAAAACCCAGGCCCAGGTTGCAAACCCGGCCAGCACCAGCCCCGCCAGCGCCCAGAACAGCGGAAACTGCACCAGCATTCCCCAATAAGCCCCCGGCACCAGCGCACGGATGGTCCGCGCCCAGCGCAACTCATGGCGGAACAACGCCGAAAACGTCGATTCGGTCACGCTGGTTGCCGGAATCGTCCCCGCCAGCCCCACCACCTGTCCCCGCGCACGCACCCGCCGCCCCAGCACGTTGTCATCCGCCACATGATCGAGCAGCGCCGGAAACCCGCCGATCGCCTCCAGCGTGGCCCGACTCAGCGCCATCGTCGCGCCCAGGCAATCCTGCCGTCCCAGCGCCCGCGCGATCGCAGCGCCCGGCAGAAACTGATGATTGATCTGCATCGCCCCGAGCACCGAGGGCAACGCGTCCCCCGCCGGCAATCCGATATAATAACTTGTCACCATCCCGTCCGGTACCGCCCGCCAGGCCGTCGCGATCGAGGTCAGATAATCGCGCGGCGCATGGATATCCGCATCGGAAATCACCAGCAGATCATGCCGCGCCCCCGGCAGCATCGCCATCAGATTGGCCACCTTCCGATTACGCCCCACCGGCCGTGCCCCGCTCATCACCGCGACATCGACCCCCGGATAGCGCCGCGCCAGAGCGGCAACCAGCGACAGCGCCGGGTCCGCCGGATCTTCCGCACCAAAAACGATCTGATACTTTGGATAATCGAGCAGAAAACACGATTCCAACGCGATATCGAGCAGAGGTTCGGTGCCATAAAGTGGCTTGAGCAACGAAATCCCCGGTAGGCCCATAGCCGATACGTCGTTTGGCACCACGTTCCGCCCCCGCCGCGCGATGAGCCACGAACCCACCGCCTGCTGGACCAATCCCGCGACGCACAACCCCTCCGCCAGCACCGGCAGTACGTCGACCATCCCGCAATCAGCCCTTGAGCGCCCCGCCGGACAACACCGCGACCTTCCTCTTCAACGCCTCGATCAACCTGGTCGCATTCCCCGGCGCGATCAGGCTGTCGAAATCCGATCGCTGCGTGGCAACCTTGCTGATCGTCCCCTCGAACAGCACATCGGTGATCTTCCAGGTCCCCCCGGTCGAGGTCATCACATAAGCGAGCTTGGTCTTGTGGCCATCCTTCGCAACCAGATCCGTGGTCACGATCCGCTTGGCCCCCACGCTCCGTGTCCCCGGAAGGGTCTCGAAATGCTGCCCGCCATAGGCATCGAAGCTGCTGATATAGCTTGCCACCGTGTACTGGGTGAACAGCGTCTGCAACTCCGTCTGCTGCGCCGCCGGTATCTGCGACCACAACAGTCCCGCCGACACCTGCAAAATCTCCGGCAGATCGAAACTCTGCTCGACCACCGGCTTGAGCACATCGTAGCGCGCCATGAAACTCTTCCCGGCGCTGCCGGCCTTCATCGTCGCGATCAACGCGTTATCGAGCGCGGTAACCGGTGCGGCAATCGAGCCATCCGTGGCAGCAGCGCGTGCCGAGGGAAAGGCCAGAGGCAGGACCGCCGCCAGCGGTGCCGCCAGAATGATGCGTCGTTTCATGGTCCCTTATACTGGGATCACTGAGCCGGAATTGCGACCGAAGAATGGCCCTTTCCGGCGTTTTCCGTCCGTCCCAGCGCCGACAGCGCATGGGCCACGATATCCTTCGCGGTCAGCCCCGCATCGATCAGCTGAGCCGCAGGCGTATTATGATCGATATAGCGGTCCGGCAGCGTCATCGGCCGGAACCGCAGCCCATGATCGAACGCCCCGGTCCACGCCAGATGATGCGCCACCGCCGCGCCGAACCCGCCCGCAGCCCCGTCCTCGATCGTGATCAGAACTTCGTGATGCCGCGCCAGCTGATCGATCATCGCGGTATCGAGCGGCTTCATGAACCGCGCATCGGCCACGCTGGTGGTGAAGCCGCGCGCCGCCAATTCGTCCGCGGCCTTCAGCGCATCGTGCAGCCGGGGCCCGAGCGCCAGAATCGCGACGCTGCTGCCCTCGCGAACCATCCGCCCCTTGCCGATCGCCCAGGGCGTCCCCCGCGCCGGCAGGTCCCGCCCGATGCCATCGCCGCGCGGATACCGGAACGCCGAGGGTCCATCATCGATCATCGCAGCGGTCGCCACGCAATCCATCAGTTCCACCTCATCGGACGGTGCCATGATGGTAAATCCCGGCAGACACCCGAGAAACGCCAGATCATACACCCCGGCATGGGTCGCCCCATCCGCGCCGACCATTCCGGCCCGATCCATCGCGAACCGCACCGGCAGATGCTGCAACGCCACGTCGTGCACCACCTGATCGTACCCGCGCTGCAGGAAGGTCGAGTAAATCGCACAGAACGGCGCCATCCCCTCGGTCGCCATCCCGGCGGCAAACGTCACCGCATGCTGCTCGGCAATCCCGACATCGAAGGTCCGGTCCGGAAACCGCTTGCCGAACGCATCGAGCCCGGTTCCCCCCGGCATCGCCGCGGTCACCGTCACGATATGCGGATTGACCTCGGCCTCGGCGATCAACGCGGTGGCGAACACCTTGGTATACGAGGGCGGCCCCGGCGGCGCCTTGGCCTGCTCGCCGGTCACCACATTGAATTTCGACACCCCGTGATATTTGTCGGCGGAGGCCTCGGCAGGCCCGTAGCCCTTGCCCTTCTGGGTCACGACATGCAGCAATATCGGCTCGTCGCCCTCCGCATCGCGCAGATTGCGCAGCACCGGCAGCAGATGATCCAGATTATGCCCATCGATCGGCCCGACGTAATAAAAGCCGAGTTCCTCGAACAGCGTGCCCCCGGTCAGAATCCCGCGCGCATACTCCTCCGCCCGCTTCGCCGTACGCTCCAGCGTGCGGGGGAACCGCTTCGCCATCCGGGCGGCAAATTCCCGTAAATTCAGGAAACTACGCGATGATATCAACCTTGAAAGATAAGCGCTCATCGCGCCCACGGGCGGCGCGATCGACATATCGTTGTCGTTCAACACCACGATCAGGCGTGACTTGCTCGCCCCGGCATTGTTCATCGCCTCGTACGCCATCCCGGCGGACATCGCCCCGTCGCCGATCACCGCGATCACATTGCGCTCCGGCGAATCGCCCCTGAGGTCGCGCGCCACCGCCATGCCCAGCCCGGCGGAAATCGAGGTCGAGGAATGCGCCGCCCCGAACGGGTCGTATTCGCTTTCGGAACGACGGGTAAAGCCGGAAAGCCCTCCTGGCTGGCGCAGGGTGCGAATCCGGTCCCGCCGCCCGGTCAGAATCTTGTGCGGATAGGTCTGATGTCCGACATCCCAGATCAACCGGTCATGCGGCGTATCGAAGACCGCATGTAGCGCCACGGTCAGTTCCACCACCCCGAGCGAAGCGCCGAGATGCCCACCCGTGACCGAAACCGTGTCGATCGTCTCGGCCCGAAGCTCATCGGCGAGCTGCCGAAGCTGCTCGCCCGAAAGATTACGCAGATCCGAGGGGATTTTGACCCGGTCGAGCAGCGGCGTCCGCGGCGGCATCAGAGCCGGACCTCGGCACGAAACTCCGAAGTGTCGCTGCTGCGAAATGCCATCATGTCCAATCCTTTTCGATCCATCTCAACCCGGCCCGGTCGCATCATGTGTCACTTCCTGACGAAAGCGCAACGGCGATACGCGGCCTGATCAAGACCCTTTTCCTCTTCGGGACATAAGACGATCCACATCGGATTGAAACAGGTTAGCAGGAATGGTCAGCAAGCATGGCAAAACTGCCACATCCCCCCGCAACTGTACCAGCAGGGACGCTGCCCCCGTGCTGCGCTGCGGTGCCGGGCCTTGCGGAATCGTGGCCCGATGACCTATTTGTCGTCTCTTGGAATGGGATCACGGTCGATGATGACCGGCATTCCGCGGCCTTCTTCACCCGAAGGCTCCGACCGATCAGGAAAGGGCGGCTAATCGATGGACATGTCCCTCACAACGGCGGCAACGGCAAGGGTCGACCCGGTCAACAATTCGGGCACCACCATTTCGGGCACCACCATGAAAGTCGTGCTCGCCCAACCGCGCGGTTTCTGCGCCGGCGTCGAGCGCGCCATCGAAATCGTCGAGCGCGCCCTGGTCAAATTCGGCCCGCCGATCTACGTCCGCCACGAA
>JAQTXO010000443.1 GCA_028688765.1 Acidiphilium sp.
GTCTCTCGATTCGATCAAAGTGGCTATTCTGGCGTCCGACCGGTTCGAACTGGCGGAGCTTGAACAACCTCTGAAAGCGTTGAGACAGGCGGGGGCGACCGTGTCGGTCGTGTCACCGCATGGGGGGGAAATTCAGGGCATGAACCATCATGATCTTGGCAACAAGGTGAAGGTCGATCGTGCCCTGAGCGATACCAGCCCCGATGAGTTCGATGCGCTGATGCTGCCCGGCGGCGTCGCCAACCCCGATGAGTTGCGGACCATGCCGCGCGCGGTCGCGTTCGTGAAGCACTTCGCCGATGCCGGCAAACCGATCGGGGTGATCTGCCACGGGTCGTGGACGATGGTGGAAGCCGATGTGGTCAAGGATCGTCATATGACCTCATGGCCCTCGCTCAAGACCGATCTGTTGAACGCGGGAGCCCGCTGGGTGGATCAGGAGGTCGTGGTCGATCAAAATCTGGTCTCGTCTCGTAAGCCCGATGATCTGCCCGCCTTCAACAAGGCGTTCATCGAGGTGCTCGAACATCGTGGCGTGCGCAAGGCGGCGTGATCGCAGCCTCGCTTGTCCCCGACTGCGCGGCTGGCCATATCCTTCGGAAGAGTGGTGAAGGATGAACGATCATGTTGATAACCCTGGCGGTGCGGTTTCTGTTGGTCGTGCTGTTTTTTCCCTTCAGCGCACTCGACAAGATGCTGAACTTCAAGGGGGCGGTCGGTCAGGCGCAACAGCTGTTCGGGCGCAATATGCTCGCCACGCTGTCGATCTTGATCGGCCTGTTCATCGAGATCGTGATGTCGCTCGGGGTGATCACCGGCGTGGCGGATCGTCTGGCCGCGCTGATCCTGGCCCTCTACTGCATGGCGACTGCGGTGCTGTTCAAGCAGTTCTGGGCTCCGGGCGATTTCTGGCATCGCGGCGAGAGCAAAGGGCGCGATCTGTTCTGGGATTTTCTCAAGAATTTCTCGCTCGCCGGCGGGTTCCTGCTGATCACCTTCGGCACCACGATGCACGGCACCGGCGCGATCCTTGCCCATCCGTTCGGCTCGACCCACCCTTATGCGGCTGTCAGCCGCTCCTGAGAGGAGCCGACCATGTTGGATGACGCCCCCACCGTTCCCTACTGGCACCTCTGGACCGATGCCGACGGCATCAGCCACCAGACGAAATGCGCCCTGACCCATTTCGAGATGAAGGCGATGGGCGCGGGTGCCGCGCCGCAATGGCAGGGCAGCCGGACCCATGACGGGATGACCGTGATGGTCACCGTTCAGCCGGTCGGCTGGAGCGGGGAATGGCACGAGAACCCGCGGCCGCAATGGATCATTCCCCTGTCCGGACGCTGGTTCGTCGAATCGATGGACGGCACCAGGGTCGAGATGGGCGCGGGCGAAATCTCGTTCGGCGAGGATCAGAACACAACCAGAACAAACGGCCGAACCGGGCATAAATCCGGCACCATCGGCGATCAACCGGCGGTGCTGATGGTGGTGCAGTTCGATTCACCCCCAACCGTCGGGCAACCCTGCCGCTTCGCATGAGCGCCATCGAAATCATCGATCCGCGATTTTCCCGCTATATCCTCGATAATGCCGAGCTTGAAGTGCTCGCCTCCGGCTTTCGCTGGATCGAAGGGCCGGTGTGGATGGGCGATGCAGATTGCCTGCTGTTTCAGGACCTGCCGCGAAACCGCACGATGCGCTGGAGCGAGGATCACGGCGTTTCGGTCTATCGCGCGCCGTCGGATTACGCCAACGGCCAGACGCGGGATTTGCAGGGGCGACTGGTTGCCTGCTCGCATCATGGGCGGTGCCTGTACCGGACAGAGCATGACGGGCGCGTGACCCGACTGGTCGCGCATCACGCGGGCAAGCGGCTCAACGCGCCAAACGATGTCGTCGTGAAATCGGACGGCAGCATCTGGTTCACCGATCCGCTCTATGGCCTGCTCACCGATTACGAGGGTGGCCGCCAGACCTCGGAACAGCCCCCGGCGGTCTATCGGTTCGATCCCGAACGCGGCGATATCCGCGTCGTCGCCGATGATTTCGACGGGCCGAACGGCCTCGCCTTTTCGCCCGACGAGCGCATCCTCTACATCGCCGAAACCGGCGATCAGACCCGGGAGGCGCCGAAACAGTTCATCCGGGCCTTCGATGTCGCTCCGGATGGGCGATCCCTCGGCGAAGGCCGGTTCTTTCATCAGGTCACACCGGGCTACGCCGATGGGTTCCGCCTCGATGAGGACGGCAATCTGTGGAGCAGCGCGGCGGATGGTGTGCATTGCATCGCGCCGGACGGTACGCTGCTCGGCAAGATCCGCCTGCCCCATCGGGTCTCGAACCTCACCTTCGGTGGGTTGCACAAGAACCGCCTGTTCATCGGCGCGTCGCACACGCTCCATGCGATTTTTCTCAACACGCGCGGGGTGCAGCAGCCATGAAACCGGTCTTGCACGGCATGCGGCTGATGACGCGGGACAGGGCGGCCTGCACCGACTTCTATTGCACGGCGCTCGGCTGTTCCGCCGATCAGGGCGGGCTCCGCCTCGGTGAGCAGCGCATCTGGCTGGAGGTGGCAACCGGCGCAGACTATCCGCAACCGTGCGCCAGCAACCATCCGTGGTTTCAGCACTTCGCCATCGTGGTCAGCGATATCCGCGCGGCGTTCGAGCATGCCTCGCGCCACGGCGCCACCGCGATTTCAACCTTCGGCCCCCAGCTTCTGCCTGCATCCTCAGGCGGGGTGACGGCCTGGAAATTCCGCGATCCTGAAGGTCATCCGCTTGAATTCCTGCAATTTCCGCCCGATGCCACGCCAGCCCACTGGCAACACCGCAGCGGGCTGTTCCTCGGTATCGACCACACCGCCATCGTGATTGCCAACACGCTCGCGAGCGAGGCCTTCTACCGCACACTCGGTTTCGAGCGGATCGCGCAGACCCATAATCACGGCCCGGCCCAGGCCGCGCTCGATGGGCTGGCGGCACCGCAGGTGCTGGTCACCGCCATCGGCATTCCGGGTCAGGCTGCCCCGCACCTCGAATTGCTGGATTATTTCAGCCCGGCTGCCGCAACCGGCAGTTGGACCCAGGCCGATGTCGCTGCAACCCGCATCGTCGTGAACGGGATGCCATCGCTCATCCGCGACCCGGATGGGCATTTCATCGAAAGCATCAGCCCAGCCGCTCCTTGATCCGGTCAGCCATCCGCAACGCGTTGGCGATGATGGTCAGCGTCGGGTTGACCGAACCGATCGAGGGAAAAAACCCGGCATCGGCAACGTAGAGATTGTCGATCTGATGGGTCTTGCAGTCGAGGTCGAGCACCGACTGCGCGGGGTCGGTGCCGA
>JAQTXO010000444.1 GCA_028688765.1 Acidiphilium sp.
CGTGCTCGCGGCCGTCAAGGACGCTGCGCGCCGCGCAAGAGCGCGGTGGCCTCCGGCCATCCTTGACCGCCACTGCGCGCGACGGTGTTTTGGTATGCAGGTCGGGACGACAGGATGGCCGCTTTAGTCGAACCACAGGATGGTTGCTGAAGAGAAGCGCGGAGGCGGTGTACAATCGGCCTGGGGGGTCGTCACACCAAGGCGCGGAGGCGGTTGATCAGAAGACCTGAGGTGGTCCGCCGATTGGGGCGATATCCTCGAAATGATCAGCTTGGTGTTGCTCGCGCATCATGCGCTGAATCTGGCAATTATAACGGACCCAGATTTTTTCTCTCAGATCGTCGAGTAGCTCGAAGATCGCAAGGGCCTGATCTGGCGTCCAGTGGATCGGGATTTCGAGGATAATTGGTTGCAAGTGCGCCGGATTCTTTGCACGGCCCTTTCGGGATTTTGTCATGATTTTGCATTGCGGGCGCGGCGCTGGCCGGCGCGCTGATCCGCCCGTTCGCGCGCTTCCTTGAGGCGGTAGGACTCGCCGTCGAGCGCGATGATTTCGGCGTTATGGATCAGGCGATCAACCAGGGACACGACGCAGGCCGCGTTGGGGAAGACCTCGCGCCACTCAGCGAACGGTCGATTGGTGGTGACGATGGTACTCTTGTTCTGATACCGCCGTGAGATCAGCTCGAACATGAGATCGGCATGACGGTTGGAGTAGGCCAGGTAGCCGACCTCATCGATGACCAAGAGTTGAGGGCGGGCGTAGTGGCGGAGCCGACGGCGCAGAGCGGAATCACTATCGAGTGCGGCGAGGTCGCCGAGCATCTGGCCGGCGCTGGTGAACAGCACGGTATGCCCCGCGATCAACGTTTGGTGTGCAATATTCTGGGCCAACGTCGACTTGCCGATGCCATTTGGGCCGACGAAGACGATGTTGGAGGCGTCGGCGAGGAAGTCGAGCGCCATGAGGGCATCGATGGCGGCGCGATCGCATCGCTTTGGCCAGGACCAGTCGAAGTCGCAAAGCGGCTTGAAGCGGCCGATGTGGGCGGTCTTCAGCCGGCGCTCCAGGCTGCGGCAGGATCGCTCTTGTTCCTCCCAGGCAAGCAGCGGGGGTAACCAGGTTTGGGTTGCAACCTCGGGCCAATGTGCGATCAGGCCATGCAGGTGCAGTGCCTCGGCGCGGGCCCGCAGGGCTTCAGGTTCAGTTGTTGTCATCGGAACAATCCTTGATCTGGTCGTATGTTTCGAGGGCATGCGGTTTGACCGGTCGATCGCGGGCCTGAACATGGGCGGGCAGTCCGGCAGCGACCGGCGGCGCAGCGCCCCGTTCCTCGCGCCGCCGATCGAGAGCGAGGCGGACGGCATTGGGATGAGGAACGTTGCGAGTCAGCGCTTCGCAAATACTGGCTTGCAGTTCACCCGCCCCATAGCGATCGAGCAACCGCAGCAAGGTGGCGGTGATGGCGCCGAGATTTTCGCCGCGCTCGGCGGCGCGCATCAACAAGGTCTGACTGGCAGGTGCCGCCCGCACCAGACGATCGGTCGCGCGATGCTTGCGGGCCGAGCGTTTCTGATCGACCAGAGCCTGAACATGGGCCGGCTCCTCGATCTGCGCACCCTTGTCGTAACAGCGCGGATGGAGGGCAATCACTGCGCTACCATCGACGATTCGTACCTCTTGCGGATCGGCGAGGATGGTCAACCCGCGCCGGACATGATCGTGGGGAACCGAGTAATCGTTCAGGTCGAAGCGGACATAGGGCGTCTTGCCGACCCTGACCGCCACCTGCTCGAGCAGAGGTGCCGGGTTGTCGGGTAACGCGAGCAACCGCTTGGCTTCCTCGGCGAAGACCTCGCGGACGCTGCGCAGTGATTCCTCGGGGCAGCGGCGGTCGGCAGCCGGGCCGTTGCACCAAGCATCGGCCTGGGTATTGAGATCGGCAAGATCGGTGAAGCGGCGCGCGGCGAAAAAACTATCGCGGACGTAGCGGATCGCCCGCTCGACCCGCCCCTTCTCGTTGCCGCGGGCGATCGCCACGGGGCGCGGCTCATAGCGGTAATGCCCGGCAAAACCCAGCAAGGTGGGATGGAAGCGGATGGCATCACCGCGCCGTTCCAGAACCGCACTTTTAAGGTTGTCGTAGAGCAAAACACGAGGAACCCCGCCCCAGGCAGAAAAGGCCCCAACGTGGCCGCGCAGAAAGTTCTCCATCCGCGCGTCCGGATAGAAACGCAGGAATATCTGGCGCGAATAACTCAGCACCATGACGAAGGCCATCAGCGGTCGCCGCGCGCGCCCGATCTCGAGGTGGCCAAAATGGCCCCAATCCACCTGCGCTTGTTCGCCGGGCAGCGTCCGCAGGCGCAAATAGGCCTCGACTTTTGCCCGGGGTCGGTGGCAGGCGATGATGTGGCGGAAATGGTCAGGACTGCCGCGATAACCGCGCTCGCAGACCATCGCATAAAGCCTGCTCGCGGTCAGGCTGGGAAACGTCTCCAGGGTCTGGTGAATGAACGGCAGATAGGGATCGATCCGCGACGCGCGGGCCGGTGAACCAATCCTGGGAAGACCAGCTTGCCCCAGAACTCGGCGCACCACGCTATGATGAATATGCAATTGTTGGGCGATCGTGCCGATGGTCCATCTCTCGGCATGATAGTAGCGGAGGATCTGTGCCTCGATGTCAGCCGGTATCACCATGTCCAGATCTCCCGCGGGATGGCATCACATCTCGCACGGGACCGCGGCGGCGCAGGAAACCTTGGCGGACCAGCCCAGAGCATCGCTGCCCGCACCAGTGGCAGTGCGCAACGGATCGCTGGACGCAGACTGCCTGAGGCGTTGCGCCGCTCGCACTCGCTGGCGAGTTCGACGCCAGCAGATCACCAGATCGAGCTGGCAGTGAACCCTGATGCGTCACGTTTTTGCATCGAGCCCGATATCGGCGTGCCCGGGCTGCATGAGTAAATCGCCCACGTCGGCTGGTTTGGTAACGTTGAGCGGCGGCGCGTTGCGCCAAACAACGCGCCAGGAGGGCGCATTCTCCCGCACAATAAATCTGGCCGCGATCACAAGACCGACACACCACCACCTGCACGCGGCAGGCTGCACATAAAAACATCCGGGCCGATATCGGGGCCGCACCGTCACAGTCACAATTCCCCTGTAGACGCTGATTATGATTGCGGAAATACTGGCCTTGCATGCGTGCTCCGGCACCGTGCGGGGCACGGCGTCGAGCAGAACCGCCAAGTCGAGATCGGCGCCGTGCTTGCCCCTCAATAGCGGCAAACCTACCCCAGCACCTGACAGCGCGTCACCTCACCCACCGCGCCGTCCACACAAC
>JAQTXO010000445.1 GCA_028688765.1 Acidiphilium sp.
AGCGCCTTGCCTTCCATCCACTCCAGAAACGCACCGCCCGCGCTCGACACATAGGTCATCCGCTCGATGATCCCGGCCTGCTTGAGCGCCGCCACGGTATCCCCGCCGCCGCCCACCGAAATCATCCCGGCCTCGGTCGCCTCGGCCACCGCCGCCGCCAGCCGCATCGTTGCGGTATCGAAGGGCGGCGTCTCGAACGCGCCGAGCGGCCCGTTCCAGATCAGCGTCTTCAACCCCTTCACCGCCTCGATGATCTCATCCGTCGTCGCCGGCCCCACATCGAGCGCCATGGCATTCGCCGGCACATTGCGCGCGGAGACCACCTCGGTCGGCGGATTGGCGGCGAAGGTCTCGCTCACCACGAAATCCACCGGCAACAATATCCGGCACCCGTGTTTCTCCGCCGCCGCCAGAATCTCCAACGCGGTCGGGTGCAGCGCGGTCTCCTGCAACGACTTGCCGAGTTCCGCCCCCTGCGCCGCCAGGAACGTATTGGCCATCGCCCCGCCGATCACCAGCAGATCGACCTTGGTGATCAGATTGGTCAGCAGATCGAGCTTGGTCGAGACTTTCGATCCGCCCACGATCGCGCCCACCGGGCGCTGCGGCGTGCCGAGCGCGGCATTCAACGCATCGAGTTCCGCCTGCATCAGCCGCCCGGCATACGAGGGCAGCAACCGCGCAATCCCCTCGGTCGTCGCATGCGCCCGATGCGCCGCCGAAAACGCGTCGTTGACGAACATCTCGCCATGCGTCGCGATCAGCATGGCAAGCGCCACGTCATTGGCTTCCTCGCCCTCGTGAAACCGGGTGTTCTCCAGCACGAGCACATCGCCATCCTGCATCGCCCCGACCGCCGCGGCCACCGCATCGCCGACGCAATCCTCGACGAACCCGACCTCGCGCCCCAGCACCTCGCCCAGCGCGCCCGCCACCGGGCGGAGCGACATGCTCTCCACCCGTTTGCCCTTCGGCCGGTCGAAATGCGACAGCACGATCACCTTGGCACCCTTGCCGGACAATTCGACGATGGTGGGCGAAAGCCGCTCCAGCCGGGTGAGGTCGGTAATCCGCCCATCCCGCAGCGGCACATTGAGGTCCGCGCGCATCAGCACGCGTTTCCCCGCAACATCCACCCCGTCGAGGGTCCGGTACGCCGCCATCAGAGCGACCCGAACAACGCGACCGTGTCGCACATCCGGTTCGAAAAGCCCCATTCATTGTCGTACCAGCCCATCACCCGCGCCAGCGCATGATCGACCACGGCGGTCTGCGGCGCATCGAAGCTGCACGAATAAGCGACATGGTTGAAATCGGAGCTGACCAGCGCCTCGGTCGAATACCCCATGATCCCCTTGAGCTTGCCCTCGCTCGCCGCCTTCATCGCAGCGTTGATCTCGTCCTTGGTCGCATGCGTCTTCAAGTTCACATCGAGCGAGACCAGCGAGACATTCGGCGTCGGCACCCGGATCGCGGTCCCGTCCAGCTTGCCCTTCAGATCCGGCAGCACCAGCCCGACCGCCTTGGCCGCCCCGGTCGAGGTCGGAATCATCGACAGCGCCGCCGCCCGCGCCCGGTGACGGTCCTTGTGCAGCGTATCCACCGTCTTCTGATCGCCGGTATAGGAATGGATCGTCACCATATACCCGCGCTCGATCCCGAACGCCTCGTGCAGCACCATCGCCATCGGCGCGAGGCAGTTCGTCGTGCACGACGCATTGGAAATGATCGTCATCTCCTTGGTCAGCGTATCGTGGTTCACGCCGTAGACGATCGTCGCATCCACCCCGTCCGCCGGCGCCGAAACCAGCACCTTGCGCGCCCCGGCCTCGATCAGCTTGGCCGCCGCCTCGCGCTTGGTGAACAGCCCGGTGCACTCCATCGCGACATCGACGCCCTGCAACGGCACCTTGCTCGGATCGCGCTCCGCCGAAACCTTGATCGGCGCATAAGCCCGACCGTTATGGGTGATGATGATGCTGTCACCCTTGACCTCGACATGCCCTGGAAAGCGGCCATGCACCGAGTCATACCGCAACAGATGCGCGTTATCCTCGACACTGCCCAGATCGTTGATCAGCACGCATTCGAGGTCGGTCCGCCCGCTCTCGATCATCGCCCGCAACAACAACCTGCCGATCCGGCCAAACCCGTTGATCGCGACTTTCACAGCCATGAATTCATTCTCCCGGTTAACGCATCAGTTTGATTGATTAAAGTTTTGCCTTCACAGCGGCAACGACGGCTTCGGCAGTAATTCCGAAATGCTGGTACAATTTCTGATAAGGCGCGCTCGCCCCGAAACTGTGCATCCCGATGAACGTGCCGTTATCACCCAGATACCGGTCCCAGCCATACCCGACCGCCGCCTCGATCCCGATCCGCGGCGCCTCACCGAGCACCTCTTCCCGATACCCGGCATCCTGCTTGTCGAACAGCTCGAAACTCGGCACCGAAGACACCGTCACATCGATGCCCTCCTTCGCCAGCATCTCATGCGCCTGCACCGCGATCGCCACTTCCGACCCGGTCGCAATCAGCGTCGCCTTGCGCTGATGCTTCGCCCCGATCACCACATACCCGCCACGTGCCGACAAATTCTCGGCGCCATGATCGCGCGGCAGCGTCGGCATGTTCTGGCGGCTCAGCACCATCAGCACCGGCCCGTCCTTGTGATGCATCGCGACATCCCAGCACTCGGCGGTCTCCATCGCATCGCCCGGCCGCATCACCAGCACGTTCGGCATCGCCCGGAACGACGCCAGATGCTCGACCGGCTGATGGGTCGGCCCATCCTCGCCCAGCCCGATACTGTCATGCGTCAGCACAAAGATCGACCGCGCCCGCATCAGCGCCGCCAGCCGGATCGCCGGACGGCAGTAATCCGAGAAAATAAAGAATGTCCCGCCATACGGAATCAGCCCGCCATGCAGCGCCAGCCCGTTCAGCGTCGTGCCCATCCCATGCTCGCGCACCCCGAAATGGATGTACCGCCCGGAATAATCCCCCGGCAGGCACGTCCCCATCGATTTGACGAAGGTGTTGTTCGAGGGCGTCAGATCCGCCGACCCGCCGACCATCTCCGGCACCACCGGCACGATCGCATCGAGCGCCATCTGGCTCGCCACCCGTGTTGCAAGATTGGGCTTGGTCGCGGCGATCTTCGCGCGCAGCGCATCCATCGCCGCGCTGTAGGCCGCCGGCAATTCGCTCGCCATCGCGGCATCGAACTCTGCGCGGCGATTGCTCCACGCCAGCCGCTTCAGCCACTCCCGGCGCGCGCCCTCCCCTCTGGCCCCCGCCGCACGCCCCGGCCTCAGCACCTCTTCCGTCCCCC